>JANXSS010000233.1 GCA_025356535.1 Herminiimonas sp. | reverse complement strand
TCAGCCACAACGAGATCGAGGATGCCGAGCCGGCCCACCTGGAAGCCGGCGCCAACGTGCTGTTGCAGGCGATGCTGCATGCGGCGGGTGTCGACGCCGCCTAGGTCTTCTGCAGCACGGCTGCCCCCGCCGGCAATTTTTTGCGAACCGCTTTTGCGCAACATGTCTAACGAAATGACGTCGAACCGGCGTGGCGCATCCGACGACTTGCGCCGCCCTTCCCGGTTCGCTTTCATCCCGTGCGCCACCCGCGCGCTTACCGCAAAGGACATGCCATGCAAAGCGTCAACCCGCATTCGCAACAACAGTTCGCCAGCTACGACCCCTACGACGACAGCCAGGTCGAGCGCCTGATCACCGCCGCCGATGGCGCCTTCCAAGGCTGGCGCGGCACCTCCTTCGCCGCGCGCGCCGCATTGATGCGCGCCGCCGCACGCGTGCTGCGCCGGCGCGCAGAAGAACTCGCCGCATTGATGGCAGCCGAAATGGGCAAGGTATTGAAGGATGGCGTTGCCGAAATCGGCAAGTGCGCCGACTGCTGCGATTTCTATGCCGACAATGCAGAAAAATTCCTGGCCGACCGGCGCATTGCAACCGACGCCGCCCACAGCTATGTCGCCTGCGATCCGCTGGGCGTGATCCTGGCGGTGATGCCGTGGAATTTTCCGTTCTGGCAGGTCTTCCGCTTCGCAGCGCCTTCGCTCATGGCAGGCAATGTCGGCCTGCTCAAGCATGCATCGAACGTCTGCGGCTGCGCCCTGGCGATCCAGGACATCTTCGAGCAAGCCGGTTTTCCGCCGCATGTCTTCACCACCCTGTTGGTCGAAGGCAGCCGCGTCGAACCGATCATCCGGCATCGCCTCGTGCGCGCCGTGACGCTCACCGGCAGCACGCCTGCCGGTCGCTCGGTGGCCGGCATCGCCGGCTCGGAGCTGAAGAAAAGCGTGCTCGAACTCGGTGGCAGCGACGCCTACATCGTGCTGGAGGATGCCGACCTGGCGCTGGCCGTGCAGACCTGCGTCAAGAGCCGGCTCGTCAATGGCGGCCAGAGCTGCATTGCGGCCAAGCGTTTCATCGTCGTCAGACCGGTGCTCGAAGAATTCACGCGGCGCTATGTGGAAGCGTTCAATGCGGTGCGCATCGGCGAGCCTACCGATGCGCAGTCCGACTTCCGCCCGATGGCACGGCTCGACCTGCGCGACGAGGTTCACGCCCAGGTTTGCAAGAGCGTCGCGCAGGGCGCCTTGCTGCTGACCGGCGGCACCATACCGGATCTGCCCGGCGCTTACTATCCGCCGACGGTGCTCGGCGGCGTGCGTCCCGGCATGACGGCGTTCGACGAAGAGATTTTCGGGCCGGTTGCGGCAATCATCGCAGCCGACGACGAGGCCCATGCAATCGCGCTGGCGAACCGGTCCGATTTCGGCCTGGGCTCGGCGCTGTTTACCAGTGACAAGGCAAAGGCCGACCGGATCGCCCGCCAGATCGACGCGGGGTGCGTCTTCGTCAATGCCCTGGTGAAGTCGGATGCGCGCCTGCCGTTTGGCGGCGTCAAGCATTCGGGCTATGGTCGCGAGCTATCCTCGTTCGGCATCCAGGAATTCGTCAATATCAAGACGGTCTATCACGCAGCAGCGTCAAAGACGTAGGCACCGGCATGCGGCGCAGCCGATGCCGGCCACGCGCATCGGAACTGCCCCGATGCCGCTTCGACGACCTTACTTGCCGGGCGTTTGGGTATCGCTGTCGTCGATCGGCGCCGCCTCGTCGGGCGCCGATTTGGCCGCATGATGTTCCTGGTGCGGCTTTTTGCCTGGCTGCACGGTCTCGTCCGCATCCGGCGAGAGCGCCTCGCCATGATGCTTTTTCTCTTGCTGTACTTTCTTGTCGTGGGCGATGTTGCGGGGATCGGTCATGGATTTCTCTCGGCTGTAGGTGTTCGCACATTATCCGGGGCCGCTGCCCGATCGCTTTGTACGGCCGGGCACAGAAGGCTGCGGGATTGCGGCGTCGCGCCGGTGTTGGGTCGTCGGCAAGCCTGTCGTTACACATGCATTACAATCACCCTGGACGCAAATTCAAAAAATTACAGCGTCGCCTGTCTGCGGGCGTCGCCTGCGCCCGATATTGCCCCCTGATGAAAGGACATTCCGCATGAAATGCGCACTGGTCGGTTCCCGTTACTTCGGCGCTTCGGTATTCGAGACGCTGCGCAAGGAAGAAGGCATCACCTTCACCAGCGTGGTTGCACCGGCTGCCGACGACCGCCTGGCGATTGCGGCGCGCGCCGCCGGCCTGCCGGTGCATGTGCTGGCAAATCCGAAGATGGTGCCGGGCGAGGCGATTGCCGAAGGCACCGACCTGATCATTGCCGCACACACCCATGCCCGCGTGAGCGACGAAGCGCTGGCGCGCGCGCGCCTGGGGGGCGTCGGCTATCATCCGTCGTTGCTGCCGCGCCATCGCGGCATTGCCGCCGTCGAATGGACGATTCTCGAAGGCGACCCGATTGCCGGCGGCTCGGTCTACCACCTGGCAGATGGCTGGGATGCCGGCGCCATTGCGGCGCAGGACTGGTGCTTCGTTGCCAAGGGCGAAACCGCGCGCGAACTGTGGGAGCGGGCTTTGGCGCCGATGGGCCTGGACCTGCTGACCAGGGTCGTGCAGCTTGCGCGTGCCGCGGGGCAGTTGCCGGCCATGGTGCAGGACCCGCGCTTTGCCACCCGTGCGCCGATGAATCGCAAGTCGGTCGTGCTGACCGAGGAAAACCATCCGGCCGCCGCCTCCCTGGTCGTCTCGATCATGGGTGCCGACCGGCACGGCCTGGTCAGCCTGCTGGCCGACCGCGCCCAGCGCTACGGCGCCAATTGGGCGGCGAGTCGCATGACGCGGCTGGCCGGCGAATTCGCCGGCACCGTGCACCTGGAGGTGCCGCGCGAAAATGCCGATGCACTGGAAGCGTCGCTGCGTCAATTGGCCTCGAGCGGCCTGCAGGTCGTCATCGCCCGAAGCGATGTCGCAACCGTGCCGGATTCGCTGCGTTCGGTCGAGCTCGAACTGGTCGGCGACGATCAGCCCGGCATCGTCAGCCGCCTGACGAAAATGCTGGCCGAACGCGCCATCAGCATCGAGAACCTGCATACCGAAGTCATCCGCAGCGGCGTCTCGGGCCAGCAGACCTTCAAGATCGGCGCCCACCTGCTGGTGCCGGCGGCGCTGTCGGTCGAGGCATTGCAGGCCGAGCTGGGCGCCCTGGCGCGCGAAATGATGGTTGACATCGCCTTGGGCGAGCGGCCTGCCGCAAGCGCCACCTGAATCAAGAAACGGAATCGGCGTCGCCGGTTTCATGCCACCCTGCTGGAGACGAACGTGCCTGGTCTATTACCCAACATCGATCCTGACGGATTGCTCGAATACTCCGTGGTCTATACCGACCGCGCCGTCAACCACATGTCGCAGTCCTTCCAGGGCGTCATGCGCGACATTTCCAAAACGCTGAAACAGGTCTACAACGCGCATTCGGCAATCGTGGTGCCGGGCAGCGGCACCTTCGGCATGGAAGCGGTCGCCCGGCAGTTTGCCACCGACCGCAAGTGCCTGGTCATCCGCAACGGCTGGTTCAGCTATCGCTGGAGCCAGATCTTCGACATGGGCCGCATTCCGGCATCCTGCGACGTGCTCAAGGCGCGTCCGGTTGGCAGCGAGCGGCAGGCGCCCTTCGCACCGGCGCCGATCGACGAGGTGGTTGCGGCGATTCGCGAGACCAGGCCGGCGGTGGTCTTCGCGCCCCACGTCGAAACCTCCTCCGGCATCCTGCTGCCGGATGCCTACATGCGCCAGGTGGCCGACGCGGTGCATGCGGTGGGCGGGCTGTTCGTGCTCGACTGCATCGCCTCCGGCACGCTCTGGGTCGACATGCAGGCAAGCGGCGTCG
The DNA here is from genome assembly GCA_025356535.1 of Herminiimonas sp. Lineage (GTDB taxonomy): Bacteria > Pseudomonadota > Gammaproteobacteria > Burkholderiales > Burkholderiaceae_D > JANXSS01. The sequence continues at coordinate 7,252 of JANXSS010000233.1, read as the reverse complement.
ATGTGCTCATCAGTGCGCCGCAAAAAGGCTGGAGCGCCTCGCCCTGCTGCGCGCTCATCATGTTGAGCGCCCTGGCGCGCGATCGCATCGAGTCGACGACCAGCAGCAGTTTTTCCTGCGACCTGCGCAAGTGGCTGCAGATCATGGAAGCCTACGAAGGTGGCAGCTTCGCCTATCATGCAACCCTGCCGACCGATGCCCTGACGATCCTGCGCAACGTCATGCAGGAAACGGCGGCCTACGGCTTCGACAAGGTGCATGCGGAGCAGCAGGAACTTGGCGACCGGGTCCGCGCGCTGCTTGAAGAACGCGGCTTTCGCAGCGTGGCCGCACCCGGCTTCAAGGCACCCGGCGTGATCGTCAGCTACACCGACGACGATGCCATGCGCTCGGCAAGCAAGTTTACTGAAGTCGGCGTGCAGGTCGGCGCCGGCGTGCCGCTGCAGTGCGACGAGGCAGCTGATTTCAAGTCGTTTCGCATTGGCCTTTTTGGTCTGGAAAAACTGCACAACATCGACCGCACGGTCGCAACGCTGGCGGCCGCACTCGAGCGCATGGCTTGACAAGGCGCCGCATCGACCTGCGGCGATCTCCTGTAGAGTCATGCAGGTGAGCGGCAACCGCACATGCCGGCCACCAGCCAAACATCAGACAAAGGAAAACATCATGGGCAAGAATCAGGACGCAAAGAAGGCGACCAAGAAGGAACCGGCAAAGACCGTCAAGGAAAAGAAGGATGCCAAGAAAGTGAAGAAGGAAGAAAAACTGCGCAAGCAGTAACTGCAGCGAACGGATGCCCGTTCAGGCCTGCCACGGCAGGCCAGTCATTGCGACACACAACGGACCGTGGCGCGCCGGCAGATTCGGCCGGTTTCGTAATAACTCCCGCAGCGGCCCTTCGGCAGCACCCTGTCGCGCATGAACAGGACCGTCGCGAGCATGCTGACGATCAACCCCAGGCAAAGCAACAGGGCGGGCTTGCACAGCCACCCCGCCATCAACATGCCGAAGCCCGGCAGGCGCCGGCTCATGGCAAACACCCTGGCAACACATGATCGAGAAAAAATCTGGGCATGAATCTGGTTACGCTCACACGTTGACAAATAGACAATTCATCTGCCGGAGCGTATCAGGTCATCGACAGCGGGATTTTCAAACATTGCTAAAGATTTAATGTTTTGACGGCAACGGGCTTCTTGCCTGCCACGACCAATGCAGGGAGTTCCGCCATGTCGCAAAAGACACGTTCGCAGCCAGCCGCCGTCAGCCGCGCAGCGGGCGTGAGCGCCGCATAACCGAACACCGTCATGCCCGCTGCCACGGCGGCCGTCACACCGACCGGTGAATCCTCGATGACCAGGCAGGCCGCCGGCGCGATGCCATGGCGCTTCGCCGCATGCAGGAAAATGTCCGGCGCCGGCTTGCTGCGGGCGACTTCGGTCACGCTGAACAGCTTGCCTTCGAGGCGCGGCAGCAAGCCGGTTATGCCCAGGGTCGTGCGCATCTTGTCGTGGTCGCCGCTCGACGCCACGCAGTACGGCCGCCCGATGGCGTCGAGCGCTGCGGCAATACCGGACACGGCCTGCAGGTCGGCTTCGAACGCTTGCCTGAGCCGCCTGCGGTAGGTGTCTGCGAAGCCCGGCCCGGGTGGGCGGCCCAGCAGCGACGCGACCAGTTCGAGGCAATGCGCCATGGAATGCCCCATGAAGTTGTCGTACATGTAGTCCAGCGTGACCGCAATCCCGATCTCGCCCAACATGTCGGCAAATACCTGATTGCTGAGTCGTTCGCTGTCGACGAGTACGCCGTCGCAATCGAAAATCACCAGCTCGAATGCCGTTGATGCCGTGGGTGCCATTGGTTCCCCGATTCAATATTCCGGCTCCGGACTATGGCAGAATCCGCGGTGCAGTCTTTTATTTCAAAACAACAAAATCCGGAGACGACAAATGAAGATCCTGGCGCTTGGCCTGGCCCTCGTTACAACTTTTTTGCTTGCACCGACGCAGGCGGCCACCGCCCTGCCGGCTGCGCCCGTCATCGTCATGGAAGAATTCATGGTCCCGTCGGTCGACGCCGGCATCGACCTGTATGTGCGCAACAAGCATCCGGCAAACGTCACCGCATTCGCGCCGCAACGCATCCTGCTGTACGTGCATGGCGCAACCTATCCCGCCGAGACCGCCTTCGATCTGCCGTTGAACGGCATGTCCTGGATGGATTACATGGCAGCGCGCGGCTATGACGTCTACCTGGTCGACCTGCGCGGCTACGGCCGCTCGACGCGTCCGCCCGAGATGGGCCGCCCTGCCGAAGAAAACGCGCCGCTGACGCGTACCGCAACGGCGGTCAAGGATGTCGGCGCGGCAGTCGACTTCATCCTCAAGCGCCGCGCCGTGGCGAAGATCGACCTGCTCGGCTGGTCGTGGGGCACCAGCGTCATGGGCTGGTACACGGCGCAAAACAACGACAAGGTCAACAAGCTGGTGCTGTACGCGCCGCAGTGGATCCGGGCCGCCAGCGGCACGCCGTCACTGACCGACACCGGCGCAGCGCTGGGCGCCTATCGCAGCGTCTCGATGGCGTCGGCGCGCGAGCGCTGGCTAACGGGTGTGCCGGAAAACAAGAAGGCCGAACTGATTCCTGCCGGCTGGTTCGACGCCTGGGCCAGCGCGACGCTGGCCACCGACCCGGTCGGATCGAAGGCCGAAAAACCGGTGCTGCGGGCGCCGAACGGCGTGGTGCAGGATGGACGTGAATTCTGGGCAGCGGGCAAGGCGCTTTATGATCCGGGCCAGATCCGGGTGCCGACTTTCCTGGCGCATGCCGAGTGGGACCAGGACCTGCCGAGCGACATGCTGCATGCGTATTTTGCGAAGCTGACGAACGTGCCGTACAAGCGTTACGTCGAAATCGGCGAAGGCACCCATACCATCATCATGGAAAAGAACCGCATGCAGCTGTTCGAGGCGGTGCAGCAGTTTCTCGATGAAGACTTCAAGCCTGACCGCTAAGCCTGTGCATCAGCGGTGCTGTTACCGGCCGCAGCACCCTTGCAGCAAAAGCGGTTTTGCGCTGCAAGGGCGCCGGCCTGCGCCGACCGCTCAGCTTGACGGCCGGTCCTGCGACACCTCGCCGCGCCAGGCGCCGGTTTCCTTGCCGCGCTCCTCCAGCATCTGCTTGTAGCGCTTCAGGTTCGCCTTCATCTGCAGCTTGACCAGCCCCATCGCGTCACCGATCTTTTCATCGAGGCCCTGCGGTTCGTAATCCATCTGCAGCATCACGCGGGTCTTGTTTTCGCCCAGGCGGTGGAAGGTGACCACGCCGGCATTGCGCTTGCCGGTGGTGCTGGTCCAGGCAATGCGCTCGTCGGGAATCTGCTCGCTGATCTCGGCATCCCATTCCTCCGGCTTGCCGGCCACGTCGGCACGCCAGTGCAGATGCTTGTCGTCGAGCTGGCGAATTTCATGGACGCTATCCATGAATTTCGGGAATTCCTCGAACTGCGTGAACTGGTTGTAGGCAGTGCGCACCGGCACGTTCACGTTGATCGATTCCTCGATCGTCGAAGACATGCCGGCCGCAGCCGACTTCTTTTTCTGCCTCGACAAGGCCACGCCGCCGGCAGTCAGGGCGGCAAGTGCAAGCAATCTACTCATCATCATGTCAGTCTCCTTGGGTTCGTCGAACCGAATCAAAAGATGCATTCACAAAAGGGAATGCTGCCGGAAATCCTCCTGTATCGACAACGCAGTAGATTGACCGGCAGACATGGCAAAGAGTTCACACTTCGTGGGGGCGGCTGCGGCTACACCAGGACCGCCCTGGCCTTCCAGATGCCGTTGGCATAGTCGGCAATCGTGCGGTCGGAGGAAAAGACGCCCATGCCGGCGACGTTGCGAATGGCCTTGCGATGCCACTGCCGGGTGTCGCGATAGGCGGCGTCGACGGCATCCTGTGCCTTGACGTAGCTGGCGTAGTCGGCCAGCAGCAGGTAATGGTCGCCGAAGTTGACCAGCGTGTCGAAGATGGTCTGGAAGCATCCCGGTTCGGCCGGTGAAAACATGCCGTCGCGGATCTGCTCGAGCACCAGTTTCAGTTCCGGGTCGGATTCATAAAAATGGCGTGGCGCATAGCCGGCAGCGCGGATCTGCTGCACCTGCGGCGTGGTGTTGCCGAATATAAAAATATTGTCGGCGCCGACCTGCTCCAGGATTTCGACGTTGGCGCCATCGAGGGTACCGATCGTCAGTGCGCCATTCAAGGCGAACTTCATGTTGCCGGTGCCGGAAGCCTCGGTGCCGGCAAGCGAAATCTGCTCCGACAGGTCGGCTGCCGGAATGATCAGTTCGGCCAGGCTGACGCTGTAGTTCGGCACGAAGACCACTTTCAGGCGCTCGCCAACGACAGGATCGTTGTTGACGGTCTGCGCCACGTCGTTGATGAGCTTGATGATCGTCTTTGCCATGTGATAGGCCGAAGCTGCCTTGCCGCCGAAGATCACGGTGCGCGGCACCCACGGTGCATCGGGTTGCGCGCGGATGCGGTTGTAGCGGGTGATCACGTGCAGCACATTCAACAGCTGGCGCTTGTATTCATGCATGCGCTTGATCTGCACGTCGAACAGACTGTCGGGATTGACTGCAATGCCCAGGTTGCCATCGATCCAGCTTGCCAGGCGCAGCTTGTTGCTGCGCTTGGCCGCCTGCGCCGCGTCGATGAAGGCGTCGTCGTCGACCAGTGCGCGCAGTCCTGCCAGTTCATCGAGACGGCCGCGCCAGGTGCTGCCGATGCGGCTGTCGATCAATGCCGACAGCGGCGCATTGGCAAGCGAGAGCCAGCGGCGCGGCGTGATGCCGTTGGTCTTGTTGTTGAAGCGCTCCGGAAAGACGGTGGCAAAATCGCGGAAGATCGATTCCTTCATCAGTTCCGAATGCAGCTTCGAGACGCCATTGACCTTGTGGCTGGCAACGACGGCCAGGTATGCCATGCGCACCCGGCGCTCGCCGCTCTCGTCGATCAGCGACAGGCGTCGCATGAGGTCCATGTCGGCGCCGAACTGGGCGGTGACGCTGTGCAAAAACGCCGCATTGATGTCGAAGATGATGTCGAGATGGCGCGGCAGCACGCGCCCCAGCATGTCGATCGGCCAGGTCTCCAGCGCTTCCTGCATCAGGGTGTGATTGGTATAGGAAAAAACCTGTTGGGCCAGCGCCCAGGCCCGCTCCCACGACACGCCGTGTTCGTCGATCAGGATGCGCAGCAGTTCGGGCACGGCCAGCACCGGATGGGTGTCGTTCAGGTGGATCGCGATGCAGTCCGGCAGGTTGTCGAACTGCTGGTATTTTTCCAGGTGACGATGCACCAGGTCCTGCATCGATGCCGAGATGAAAAAATATTCCTGGCGCAGGCGCAGTTCGCGTCCCGACAGGGTCGAGTCGTCCGGATACAGCACGCGCGAGACGTTTTCCGAATGATTCTTTTGTTCGACGGCGCCGAAGTAATTGCCTTGGTTGAAGGCCGACAGGTTGATTTCGGTGGTGGCCTTGGCCGACCACAGGCGCAGCGTGTTGGTGGTTTGGGTGCCGTAGCCGGGCACGATGGTGTCGTAGGCCATCGCCAGCACATCCTCGGCGCTGATCCAGCGGGCGCGTTCGCCTTCGCGCTGTGCATGCCCGCCGAACTGCACCCGGTACTCGACCTCGGGCCGCGGGAATTCCCAGGGGTTGCCGCCGGTTAGCCAGTAGTCCGGGCTTTCGACCTGGTTACCGTCGACGATCTGCTGCTTGAACATGCCGTAATCGTAGCGGATGCCGTAGCCCATGCCGGCAATGCCCAGCGTTGCCATCGAATCGAGAAAGCAGGCCGCCAGCCGGCCCAGGCCGCCATTGCCGAGCGCCGCGTCGGGTTCGAATGCGGCGATCTCGTCGATATCGACATGCAGTTCGGCGAGCGCGGCCTTGACGTCGGCGTGGATGCCAAGCGTCAGCGCCGCATTGGTGAAGGTGCGCCCGATCAGGAACTCCATCGACAGGTAATACACCCGCTTGGCATGCTGCGCATCGATGGCGCGGGCGGTATTGTGCCAGCGCTCGACCAGGCGGTCGCGCACCGCCAGTTCGGTTGCCTGCAGCCAGTCGCGCGGCGAGGCGGTGGCCGGCGTCTTGCCGATCGCATACAGCAGCTTCTTGGTGATCGAGCGTTTCAGGGTGGCGACATCGCTGTCGAGCCGGTCGTAGGAAAATTCTGTCTGGTTCATTGAGCAGTGGTTGTCGAAAAAAATGGGAAGCCGATCAGTGCGGCGGCAAAACGATCCGTTCATACAGCGCCAGCAGCCTGGCAGCGGCCGCGTCCCAGCCGAAGGATTGGCCCATCCCCGCCTGCTGCACCGCGCGCCATGCATCCTGGCGGGCAAACAGGACAAAGGCGCGACGGATCGCTTCGGCAAAAGCCTGCGGCGTGAAATCGTCGAACACGATGCCGGTGGCGCTGGCGTCGTCGAGGTTCTGCGGCGTGGCGTCGACCACCGAATCGGCCAGGCCGCCCACCCGCCGCACCAGCGGCAGCGTGCCGTAGGCGAGCGCATAGAGCTGCGTCAGGCCGCACGGCTCGAAGCGCGACGGCACCAGGATGACGTCGCAGCCGGCGATGATCCGGTGCGCCTTGGCTTCGTCGTAACCGATCTCGACCGATACCGCAGCAGGATTGGCCTGCGCCAGCGCAGCGAATGCGGCTTCCAGATGCGCGTCGCCGGTGCCAAGCAGCACAAGCTGCCCGCCCTGCGCCAGAATATCATGCATGGCGGCAAGTACGAGGTGCAATCCCTTCTGATCGGTCAGGCGGCTGACGACGCCAAAAACCGGTGCAGTGTCCTGCGCGCCCAGCCCGGTTTCGGCCTGCAGGGCGGCGCGACACAGGGCTTTTGCCAGCAGCGACGCGACGTCGTAACGCGCCGCGATCGCGGCATCGGTTGCGGGATTCCAGACCGCGGCATCGACACCGTTGAGGATGCCGGTCAGGTCGGCAGCCCGGGTGCGCAGGAGACCGTCGAGGCCGCAGCCCTGCTCCGGCGCCTGGATCTCGCGGGCGTAAGTCGGGCTGACGGTGGTGATGCGGTCGGCATAGAACAGGCCGGCCTTCAAAAACGACACCTGGCCATGGAACTCCACGCCGTCGATGCCGAAGAAGCTGTCCGGCAGGCCAAGCTCATGAAACGTATCAAAACCGAAGACGCCCTGGTAGGCGAGGTTGT
>JANXSS010000205.1 GCA_025356535.1 Herminiimonas sp. | reverse complement strand
CTGCAGCCATGCATGGGTGCGCTGCTGCAGCTCGGTCAGGCCGCCGTCGTCATCCTTGTAGAGCCAGTGCGCCGCCACGCCGGACTCGGCAACCCGATGCATTTCCTGGGTGCGGATCTGGAACTCGACCGGCGTGCCGTAGGGGCCGATCAGGGTCGTGTGCAGCGACTGGTAGCCGTTCAACTTGGAGATGGCGATGTAGTCCTTGAACTTGCCCGGCATCGGCTTGTAGAGCGCATGCAGGGTGCCCAGCGCCACGTAGCAGTTGGCGAAGCCTTCGACCACGACCCGGAAGCCATACACGTCGAGCACCTGGGAAAACGACAGGCGCTTGCTGCGCATCTTGCGGTAGATGCCGTACAGGCTTTTCTCGCGGCCATAGACCTGGGCGGCGATGCTGGTCGAGGCCAGCGTCGTCTTGACCGATTCGAGGATCTTGCTGACGACTTCACGCCGGTTGCCGCGCGCGGCCTTGACGGCTTTCGACAGGGTGCGGTAACGCATCGGATACAGGTGCGAAAACGACAGGTCCTGCAGTTCGCGGTAGATGTTGTTGAGACCCAGCCGGTGCGCGATCGGCACGTAGACTTCCATCGTCTCGCGGGCGATGCGGCGTTTTTTTTCCGGCGCCATCGCGCCCAGGGTGCGCATGTTGTGCAGGCGGTCCGCCAGCTTGACCAGGATGACGCGCACGTCGCGCGCCATGGCCAGCAGCATCTTGCGAAAGTTTTCCGCCTGCGCTTCGATCTGGCTCTGGAATTCGATCTTTTCCAGCTTCGACAGGCCGTCGACCAGCGTTGCCACGGGAGCGCCGAAACGCTCGATCAGTTCATCCTTCTTGACGTCCTGGTCTTCCATGACGTCATGCAGCAGCGCGGCCATGATCGCCTGCGCGTCGAGCTTCCAGTCGGCGCAGATTTCAGCGACCGCAATCGGATGGGAAATGTACGGCTCGCCCGACATGCGCCACTGGCCCAGGTGCATTTCATCGGAAAAGCGGTAGGCTTCCTTCACCTTGCGCAGCTCCGACGGCGACAGGTATTCGGCCAGTTTTGCGGTGAGCTGGCTCATCGACGCCACACCCGGCGTGGGCGCTGGCTCGGCATGGCTGGCGCCGAAGCGCCCGATCTTCGACGCGCGCTCGGTGACCGCGCGCGGCGCGGCCGGTACTGCTGGCAGGGACTCTGTCGGTATCGGGTTCATCTTGTGAAACGTCGCTTTTCTCGGGTCCGTTGCGTCACCGTTGGAGCAGATACTGGCAAAACAGTTGCATACAGGACAGTCAAATGCATGAAAAACCTGCTGTCCCGCTGGCGCCGCAAGGCTGTGCGGCGACTCTGGTTCGCACCTGTGCGCGCGGCGCCATGCTGCAGTCTTAGATCGGCACTTTTTTCAGCATTTCGATGCCGACCTTGCCGGCGGCGATTTCGCGCAGGGCGATGACGGTCGGCTTGTCCTTTGCGTCGACTTTCGGCGTGTGGCCCTGCAGCAGCTGGCGGGCGCGGTAGGTGGCGGCCAGCGAGAGCTGAAAACGGTTTGGAATATGCTTGAGACAATCTTCAATCGTGATGCGTGCCATGTCGGCTCCTGAAATGTTGTGGGTACTGCTCGAATCGGAAAACCCGATCAATCCGGCGCCTGTGCAATGCAGGCAATGCGGCGATCGGTCAGGCCAGTGGCGCGTGGATGCCGAACTGGGCGAAGAGGGAAGCGTTGCGGGCCGCCTGCTGCGGAAAGCGACAGCGGGTCGCTTTTACGATTGCACAAAGTTCGGCCAAAGCGCTCGCAAACTCTTGATTAATAATAACATATTCGAACTCGGGGGCATGTGCGATTTCACCGCCGGCGGCCAGAATGCGACGGGTGATCACATGCGCATCGTCCTGGCCGCGCTTCTTCAGGCGGTCTTCCAGCGCATCGATGGACGGCGGCAGGATGAAGATGCCGACCGCTTGCGGAAATTGCTTCTTGACCTGCTGCGCGCCCTGCCAGTCGATTTCCAGCAGGATGTCGGCGCCGGCGGCGATCTGCTCGGCGATCTTCAGGCGCGAGGTGCCGTAGAAATTGCCGTGCACTTCGGCCGATTCCAAAAATTCACTGGCGCCGCGGCGCTTCAGGAAATCCTTTGCATCGGTGAAGTAGTATTCGCGCCCCTCGGCTTCCTTCGGTCGCGGCGCACGCGTGGTGTAGGAAATCGACAGGCGGATCGACGGCTCTTTTTCAAGCAGCGCGTTGACCAGGGTGGACTTGCCGGCGCCGGAAGGCGCCACCACCATGAACAGGCTGCCGGAAACTTTTTCGATATCAGCCATGATTGCCTCGGTTAGGTGAGTACGGACGGTTGCAAAGGGCGATGCGGCGCGCTCATTCCAGGTTCTGCACCTGTTCGCGCATCTGTTCGATGAGCAGCTTCATTGCCATGGCGGCGTCGGACAGTTCCTTGGCCGAGGCCTTGGAGCCGACCGTGTTGGCTTCGCGATTGAGTTCCTGCATCATGAAATCGAGCCGCTTGCCGACCTGGCCGCCTTTTTTCAGCACGTGCCGGGTTTCGGCAAGATGGGCGCCCAGGCGCGTCAGCTCTTCCGAGACGTCGATGCGGATGCCGTAGAGCGTGACTTCCTGGCGCACGCGGTCGAGCACTTCGTCGCGGGAGACCGCTGCCGGCAAGGCGCCGCCGGCCGCGGCCATGCTCGGACCGAGTGCCGTCTGCATGCGTTCCAGCGCGTTCTGCTGGAAGTGCGCCACCACCTGCGGCACCAGCGGCGTGATCTGCACGACCAGCGCCTGCAGGTCGTCGACGCGCGACTCGAGCATCGCCTGCAATGCCGCACCTTCGCGCGCGCGGCTGTCGATGAAGGCAGCCATCGCATCCTGCATCGCAGCGGCGACTTCAGCCGGCAGGTTGTCCTGGCCGAGCTGCGCTTCCTCGATCACGCCGGGCCAGCGCAGCAGTTCATTGACCGACAGCGGCGTCGCATCGGCGAACTGGCGCAGCACCTGCTGCTGCAGTTGCGCCACCGTTGCCAGCACGCCTGCATTGACTGCCTGCGCCGCGCCGGCGGCCGCCTTGCGACCGAAGCTCACGCGGCATTCGACCTTGCCGCGCGTGACCCGCGCCATGATCGATTCACGCAGGCCCGGTTCGAGCGCCCGCAGGTCGTCGTTCATCCGGAACTGCAGGTCGAGAAAACGGGAATTGACGCTTTTCAATTCGATCGTGAGGGTGCCGCCGGCGGTTTCGCGGGTCACGACGGCATAGCCTGTCATGCTTGAAATTGTCAAAATCGCATCCCTGTTTTTTGCTTTACAAACACTTTATTTGTCCACACAATCAGACAAACCACCTTGGAAAATCATGACCGCGCAAAACAACGCAGCATTGCCCGACGGACTTGAAATTTCCGGACACCGCATTGTAAAGAAGATTGCTTCGGGTGGGTTCAGTATCGTCTACCTCGCCTATGACGCCGACGGCAATGCCGTGGCCATCAAGGAGTACCTGCCGAGCGCCCTGGCGCTGCGTGCGCCGGGCGAGCTGATGCCCGTAATTTCGCCTGAAAACCTGCCGGTATTTCGCATCGGCCTGTAGTGTTTTTTTGAAGAAGGCAGGGCGCTTGCGCGCATCGCGCATCCGAATGTGGTGAGCGTGCAGAATTTCTTTCGTGCGAACGAGACGGTCTACATGGTCATGGCCTACGAGTCGGGTCGCTCGCTGCAGGAGCACATCCTGCGCCGGCGCGACAAGGGCGACAAGCCGCTGGTGTCGGAGAACTTCATCCGCAAGATGTTCGGCCAGGTCATGAACGGCCTGCGCGAAGTCCATGCCAACAAGCTGCTGCACCTGGACCTGAAACCGGCCAACATCTATCTGCGGGTCGACGGCACGCCGATCCTGCTCGACTTCGGCGCGGCGCGCCAGACGCTGAAAGCCGACCAGCCGAAGCTCTATCCGATGTATACGCCCGGTTTCGCCGCGCCCGAACTGTATGTGAAGAACGCCGTGCTCGGACCGTGGACGGACATCTACAGCATCGGCGCCTCGATGTTCGCCTGCATGGTCGGCTCGCCGCCGCAGCCGGCAAACCAGCGCGGCGTCGAAGACAAGATGGAAGGGCATTTCGCCAAGCTCGAAGCGATCTACACGCCGCAACTGATCCAGGTGATCCGCTGGAGCCTGATGCTCGATCCGCTCGAGCGGCCGCAAAGCGTCTTCGCATTGCAAAAGGCGCTGCGCGAGCAGATGCCGGTCAGGACCCCCAGCCCGATGCTGGGCCCGCTATCGCGCCGGCTGCGCAGCCTCTTCGCCGGCTTCGGCAAGCCGACCCGCCACAACGGCGAGCCGACCATACAGGACAGCTGAGCGTCTTTTTGCCGCGCCATGTCGCGGCCCATACTTTCGCCGGTTGCCGGCAACAGGTTGCCATGCGATTTTCAGTCTATCAAGAGAGCCACATCGGCGGTCGCAAGAACAACCAGGACCGCATGGGCTACAGCTTCACGCGCGACAGCCTGCTGCTGCTGCTGGCCGACGGCATGGGCGGCCACATTCAGGGCGAGATGGCGGCGACCATCGCACTGCAGACCATCGGCTCGCTGTTCCAGCGCCAGGCCACGCCGTATGTGAAAAAGCCGGAACGCTTCCTGGAAGACAGCTTCTTTGCGGCGCACCGGGAGATCCTGCGCTACCGCGCCACCCACAACCTGCCGGAGACGCCGCGCACCACCATCGTCGCCTGCCTGGTCCAGCACAACAATGCCTTCTGGGCGCACTGCGGCGACTCGCGCCTGTACTGGATGCGCGGCGGCCAGATCCTGGCGCGCACACGCGACCATTCGCGCATCGAAACCCTGATCGCCGAAGGGCGGGTCGATGCATCGGAGCGCGACACCCATCCGGACCGCAACAAGCTGTTCAATTGCCTGGGCGCGCCGAATGCGCCGATCGTCGAGGTCTCGCGCCGCGCCGGCCTGCAGGGCGGCGACATCCTGCTGCTGTGTTCGGACGGCCTGTGGGGCGTGCTGCCCGACCACGTGCTGGCGCATGCCTTGCAAAGCAACACCATCGTGCGCGCCGTGCCTGAGCTGGTGGGCAGCGCCACCGGCATCGGCGGGCGCAACGGCGACAATGTCACGGCGCTTGCAATGATGTGGGAAGCAAGCGATGCGCCGGCCGGATCGAATACAATCACCACTCATACCCTGCCGATCGGCAGCGTGACGACCACGATCCAGGCTTCGCGCCATGCCGACGTCGATCCCGCCGATCTTGCGGAGTCCGGCGACACGTTCAACGAAAGCGAAATTGAAAAGACCATCGAAGAAATCCGCCTCGCCATCGAGAAATCGGCGCGCATCACCTCAAGGGATTGAAACCCATGGCTGCTGACCTGCATGCGGTCGGCACCCGCCCGAGCGGTCGCGCCGCCGACGCCCTGCGCGCCATTCGCATCACGCGCGACTTCACCCGCCACGCGGAAGGCTCGGTGCTGATCGAATGCGGCGACACCAAGGTGATCTGCACCGCCAGCATCGAGGACAAGGTGCCGGGTTTTCTGAAGGGCAAAGGGCAGGGCTGGATGACGGCCGAATACGGCATGCTGCCGCGCTCGACCCACACCCGCATGGACCGTGAAGCCGCGCGCGGCAAGCAGTCCGGCCGCACCCAGGAAATCCAGCGCCTCATCGGCCGTTCGCTGCGCGCCGCCTTCGACCTGCAGGCCTTCGGCGAGCGCACGCTGCATCTCGATTGCGACGTCATCCAGGCCGACGGCGGCACCCGCACGGCATCGATCACCGGCGCCATGGTGGCGGCCTACGATGCCTTTTCCAAACTGGTGGCGCAGGGCGCGCTGCCGGCGGTGCCGCTGCGGCATTTCGTCGCCGCCATCTCGGTGGGCGTCTTCCAGGGGCTGCCGGTGCTGGACCTCGATTATCCGGAAGACTCCGGCTGCGACACCGACATGAACGTGGTCATGACCGATGACGGCACCTTCGTCGAGGTGCAAGGCACGGCCGAAGGCGCGGCATTCGACCGCCAGACGATGCATGCGCTGCTGGACCTGGCGCAGAACGGCATTGCCGAACTGATCCGGATGCAGAAGACGGCATTGGGCCTGGTCGATGCGGTGGGGTGAGCGGTGACGATCAACCCGTCGAGCCGGCTGCATGAACTGGTGCTGGCATCGAACAACGCCGGCAAGCTGGCCGAGTTCGGTGCGCTGCTCGCGCCCCTTGGGCTGCTGCTCAAGCCGCAAGGCGACTACAACGTCAGCGAGGCCGAAGAGCCGCACTGCACCTTCGTCGAGAATGCGCTGGCCAAGGCGCGCCATGCAGCGCAGGCCACCGGCCTGCCGGCGCTGGCCGACGACTCCGGCATCTGTGTCAATGCGCTGGGCGGCGCGCCCGGCGTGCTGTCGGCGCGCTTTGCCGGCGTGCCGAAGTCGGATGCGCGCAACAATGCGCACCTGATCGCGGCACTGGCGTCGCATGCCGACAAGTCAGCGTATTACTACTGCGTGCTGGTGCTGGTGCGTCATGCCGACGATCCACAGCCGGTGATTGCCGACGGCCTCTGGCACGGCGAAGTCATCGACACGCCGCGCGGCGCCGGCGGCTTCGGCTGTGACGCCCATTTCTGGCTGCCTGGCATGCAAAAGACGGTCGCCGAACTCTCTGCTGCCGACAAGAACCGCCTGTCGCATCGCGGCCAGGCATTGCGGTCGTTGTTCGACAAACTGAAATGATACCGATCACACCGCTCGACCAGGATGGCCGCATTCCCGCCAGACCCGGCACCGACGGCAGCAGGCCGGCCGGCCTCGCACAGGCCAGCCCGGCCGAAGCGGCCGCGGCCTACCTGCGCCCCGGCTTGCTGAATCTGTCGGCACTGCCGCCGCTGTCGCTCTACGTGCATTACCCCTGGTGCGTGCGCAAGTGTCCGTATTGCGACTTTAACTCCCATGAAGCCAGCGCCGAATTGTCCGGATCGTCCGAGACGGCGTATCTGGATGCGCTGCGGCGCGACCTCGAAGACGCGCTGCCGCTGATCTGGGGTCGCCGCATCTATACGATCTTCATCGGCGGCGGCACACCGAGCCTGTTGAGCGCCGCCGGCCTGGACCGGCTGATGTCGGACATCCGCACGCTGCTGCCGATCGACGGCGCCGCCGAAGTCACGATGGAAGCCAACCCCGGCAGCTTCGAATCCGACAGGTTCCGCGCCTACCGCGACAGCGGCATCAACCGGCTGTCGATCGGCATCCAGAGCTTCGACAGCGGCCACCTGAAGGCGCTGGGCCGCGTGCACGATGGCGACGATGCGCAGCGCGCAGTCGAAATCGCCCACCGGCACTTCGACAACTTCAATCTCGACCTGATGTATGCCCTGCCGGATCAGAGCCTCGGGCAGGCGGCGTCCGACCTGGCCAAGGCAATCGCCGCAGCGCCACCGCACCTGTCGCTTTATCACCTGACGCTGGAGCCCAATACCTATTTCGCCAGATTCCCGCCCAACCTGCCTGACGACGATGCAAGTGCCGACATGCAGCAGATGATCGACGAGGCCACGGCTGCGGCCGGCTATGCGCACTATGAAGTGTCGGCTTATGCGAAAGCCGGACGGCAGGCGCGCCACAACCTGAATTACTGGCAGTTCGGCGACTATCTGGGCATCGGCGCCGGCGCCCATTCGAAGATCTCGTTTCCGCACCGGATCCTGCGCCAGGCCCGTTTCAAGCAGCCCAAGACGTACATGGAGCAGGCAGCGGCCGGCAACCCGGTGCAGCAGCAGGCGGAAATCGCCCGCGGCGAACTGGGTTTCGAATTCATGCTGAATGCCCTGCGCCTGACCGGTGGTTTCGATGCCAACCTGTTTTCGGAGCGCACGGGTCTGGCGCTTGGCAGTGTGGAGACTGCGCTCGATGCAGCCGAAGCGCGGGGTCTGCTGTTGCGCGACCACCGCACCATCCGCCCGAGCGAACTGGGCCAGCGCTTCCTGAACGATCTGCAGCAGATGTTTCTGGCGGGTTGAACGCCTTCAATCGGGTCGGTCGGCGCCTGCTGCAGCCGCGTCGGCCGATCCCATCAGGCGCATGCCGGACGCACGGTAAAGTGCACCCGGCGTCCGGCCTCAGCTATTGCGGCCTGCGGATTTGCGGCGCATGACCAGACAACCGAGCAGGCCCATGCCGAGCAGGGCGATGCTGCCAGGCTCGGGTACTGCGCCTGGCGGCGTCACCACGGGGTCGCGGGTGGTCAGCAGCAGGTTGTCGATCAGGGTAAAGCCCGCCGGCGGTCCGCCGAAGGGGTTTGCGGGCGAATCGTCGGTAAAGGCGAACCGGCTGATGCCATTGACACTGTTGATGACGACACGCGTGTAATCGGCTGCGGTCGGAATGCCGCTGGCCGATGCGGCAACAGCCTGGCTGAAAATCTGGTTGCCGCTGCTGTCGAAGGCCAGCAGCGTCGTGTCGAGCACGGCCGCCACGTCGAATGCGAACGCGGTGATGGTGCCGGCAAAACCGGTATTGAAGGATACGTCGATGGCAGCGGTCTGGCCCGGACCGGTAACGTAAAGCCCGTCCGTGCTACTGCCACGGTCGGTGCAGCCTCGTGCGAGGCAAATAGAGTTGACGGCATTGCTGTTGACGCCAAAGAACCCGCTTTCCCATGCCGGGAATGGGGCGTTGAAATCTTCCGTGAAAACCGCTGCGTGGGCGGCATGCGTGCCCAGCGCAAATGCGGCCATTGCCAGGTATTTCGAGAGCCGCTTGAGAGGCCGGCGGGCGGCAGGGCTGATTGCATCGGTCGACATTGCTTGCGTGGCGTTGATCACCAGTTTCTCCTGAGGATGGGTTTGGCTCGGGTAATAGCAAAAAAAGTGCCATTTGAAGATAGTGATTAAAAATCATGAGCTTGGAAAAATTATTCCGCTCAGGAATTGCAAAAGAGTCAAGTTTTCCGACAAGCGAATGCTTGCATAGCCGCAAGTAGGGATGCCGTGGGCCAATGCATTCGCATGCCAACAGCATGGCGTGCAAGGCGGGTGACAGGCTTGAAGTGGAGGTGATCTGGAGTAAGCGCGCCGAAGGTGTCGCGTTACGGGCCGAGACTTGGAAAAATAAAAAGGTGCGCCGGTAGCGCACCTTGTCTTGCCAGAACCATTTTTATTTGCGTCTGCCCTGGCTGCCGCAGCAGATCGCCAGGACAGGCAGCTGGCCTGCCGGACGCCCGAACCACCCGTTTTGTCTTGCCGGGCAAGGAAAATGGCGCTGGCGATTCGTCGGGCAATGTCGGGGCCGGCGGCATTGCGCCGTTCGAAAACCTTACTTGATCAGGCGGCGACCGGCAAGCAATCCAGCCAGTCCCAGGCCCAGCAGTGCGATGCTGCCCGGTTCCGGCACGTTACCCGGTTGGTTGGTTGACGTGCCGGCCCATGCCACGGTTTGCTCCAGCAGGCGGTCTGCATCGCCGGTGCGCAGGCCGGTGTTGTGGTAATTCGACTCATTACCGAAGTAGAGCAAGCCGATGTATGCCGAACGCCCGATGGCATCCTGGTAAGCCAATGCATCGAAGCCGTCCGTCGTCGCAAGCACGGTAGCGCCGACGTCCGCCACGCCACCTTCAATACAGCATCCCGACACGGCGATGTCGTTCACGCCCTGGGTAATCGGATTGGCTGCATTGACGATATGCAGGCTCGAATCGTATGAATAGTTGTAGTTGCCATCGACGGCGATTGGCGAAATTGCATCGGCATCGCTGTTTGTGCCAGCGCTGATTTCACCGAAACGGTACCAGCCCGCGGTGACGACGCCGCCACCGTTGTTCATGAAAGTATGCACCGACGCCAGCGTCTGAGTCGAATACTCCGCGTTGGAAAAACCACTGCCGCCGATCACCACCACGT
>JANXSS010000188.1 GCA_025356535.1 Herminiimonas sp. | reverse complement strand
CGGTTCCCTGTTCGCCATGTTCGCCGGCTTCTACTACTGGGGTCCGAAGTGGACCGGTTACATGTACAACGAAGCGCGCGGCAAGTTCCATTTCTGGGCGTCGCTGATCACCTTCAACGTCACGTTCTTCCCGATGCATTTCCTGGGCCTGGCCGGTATGCCGCGCCGCTATGCCGACTATCCGGCGCAGTTCACCGACTTCAACATGCTGGCGTCGATCGGTGCGCTCGGGTTCGGCCTGTCGCAGGTGTACTTCCTGTTCGCAGTCGTGATTCCATCGATTCGTGGCGGCGAAAAGGCTTCCGCCAAGCCGTGGGACGGTGCCGAAGGACTGGAATGGACCGTGCCAAGTCCGGCGCCGTTCCACACTTTCGAGACACCGCCGCTGGTGAAGTGATCAGGCAAGACAGATGCAAGACGTGAATCAAACCGCGAAGCAACCCGTGAATCAGCCGAAAAAGCCGAACAACCTGAAGACCGCGCTGATCATTGCATCGATCGCCGTGATCTTCTTCATCGGCGTGATCGCCAGACGGATGTGGTTCTAGTCGATGGCGGCGAACCTGACCGATCGCCTGAACGGACGCATGCTGGGCAAGCTGCTGGTGATCGCCGTCATGATGTTCGGTTTCGGTTATGCGTTGGTGCCTTTGTACAAGAAGATCTGTGAGCTCACCGGCATCAACGTCCTCAGTTCGAAGGATGGTCTGGCCGATGGCATCGGCAACACGCAGGTTGACAAGAGCCGCCTGATCACGGTCGAATTCGATGCCAACTCACACGGGCCGTGGCGCTTCAGGCCGACGGTGGCAAGCCTGCAGGTGCATCCGGGCGAGATGACGCAGATCGTGTACGAAGTCGTCAATACGCAGGCGCGGGCAGTCGACGCGCAGGCGATTCCGAGTTATGCACCGCAACAGGCAGCAGCGTATTTCAAGAAAGTGGAGTGTTTCTGTTTCAAGCAGCAGACCTTGCAGCCGAATGAAGCAAGGCAGATGCCGGTGGTGTTCTTCATCGATCCGAAACTGCCGCGCGATGTCACGACGATCACGCTGTCCTACACGTTCTTTGAAATAACGGCGCCCGGCAAGAAAGCGGCTTGAAGACATGAACGAATCGACGCCGCAACCGAAGTCGTCGCAGCCCACCGGCCGCGGCGACAATCCGGCGCAACGCAAGGCATCGTTCGGCGCGACCATGAAAGCGGTATTCTGGTCGTTCTTTGGGGTGCGCAAGAAGAGTGATTACGAGCGGGATGCAGCGCAGTTAAATCCCGTGCATGTTCTGGTGGCCGGCGTACTCGGCGCCTTGCTGTTCATCGGCATCCTGGTCACGATCGTCAGGCTGGTTGTCGCAAAATAGATTTTTAAAATCCGTATCAGGAGATGTACATGAGTACTCCGCACGCGAACGCCCCTTATTACTTTGTGCCGGGCCCGTCGCAATGGCCGATCCTCGCCGGCGCATCACTGTTGCTGACCATGGCCGGCGCTGCCGCCTGGGTCAACGGCGTGTCCTGGGGGATGGGTGCAAACCTGCTTGGCCTCCTCGGCTTCCTGGTGGTGCTGTATTTCTGGTTCGGCCAGGCGATCGCCGAGTCCGAAGGCGGCCTGTACAACAGCCGCATCGATGTCTCGTTTCGCTGGAGCATGAGCTGGTTCATCTTTTCCGAAGTGATGTTCTTTGCCGGATTTTTCGGCGCCCTGTTCTATGCCCGCAGCATCACGATGCCGTGGCTGGGCGACCTCGACCACAAACTGTTGTGGCCGGACTTCGGCGCCGTCTGGGGCTCGCCCGGCCCGGCCGGCACGATCGAGACCTTCCGCACCATGGGACCGTTCCCGATTCCGACGATTAACACCGCGCTGCTGCTGACCTCCGGCGTCACGCTGACGATTGCCCACCACGCCCTGCGCGTCGGCCATCGTGCCAAGACGGCGTTCTGGCTGGCGGCAACGATCCTTCTGGGGGCGACCTTCATGGGCTTCCAGGTCTATGAGTATGCGCATGCCTATCACGAGCTCAACCTGAAGCTGACCTCGGGCATCTACGGCTCGACCTTCTTCATGCTGACCGGCTTTCACGGCTTCCATGTCACGCTCGGCGCGATCATGCTGTCGGTGATACTGTTCCGGGTGATGAAGGGCCATTTCACACCCGAGCAGCATTTCGGTTTCGAAGGCGCCGCCTGGTACTGGCACTTCGTCGACGTGGTCTGGCTTGGACTGTACGTGGTCGTCTACTGGCTCTAGGAAGGCAGCAAGCGGTTCCTTCCCGGCGGTCCTGCGGGAGACGAAAAAGCCGCACTTCGGTGCGGCTTTTTACGTCTGGCGGTGGTTCGGCAAGGCGCAGCGCCTGAGGTCACCGAATCCCGGTCGGCTGTATCCATCCGAGCTGGTTCGCAACCAGAAGCAGGACGAACAGCGTGATGGAAAAACCGACCCGAAACGCCAGTGCCTTGACGGTGCGATTGCTTTTGCCCTTGTCCTTCATCAGAAAAACCAGGGCGGAGGCAAGGCTCCCAATGATCAGGATGAACGCAATGGCAACGAGAATTCTCATGGGCTTGAAAAAAAATGGCGTGGCGAGAAGTGCATCGGCGCAGCAGCAGGATGTTCCGGCTGCATCAGTTTTCGGCATGGCCGGTGCCGCCGCTCTGATGAAAACGTTATTGTAATGCGATTCATCTCGGGCCTGCAGTTCCGCTTCCGGCTGATCCCGTTTCTGGCGACCCTGGTGGTGATGGGCATCGGTCTTTCCCTGGGCCAGTGGCAAATGCGGCGCGCCGACCAGAAACAGGCAATCGAAGTAAAATTGGAAATGCGGACCAAAGCGTCGGTGCTAGCTGCCGACGCCCTCGCCGGCGCAGCGGCAGAACTGGAATTCCGGCACATCAGGCTACAGGGGGAGTTTCTGGCTGACTGGCCACTGTATCTGGATAATCGACCCCACCAGGGACACGCCGGACTGTATGTGCTGATGCCGTTTCGTTTGACCGGCAGCAACCAGTTGGTGATGGTCGAGCGCGGCTGGACTGCACGCGATCCGCATGACCGGATGCGATTGCCGCCACTGGCCACGCCGCCGGGTACGGTCGTCATCGAAGGGTCGCTGCGACGCGCGCCGGGGCATGTCCTGCAGCTTGGACAGGCGCCGCTGCTGCGCCCGGGCGCGATCCTGCAAAACCTGAACCTGGCGGACTTTGCCCGCGCCAGCGGCCTGCCGGTACAGTCCTGGCTGGTCGAACAGACCAGTGAAACGGCCGACCGGCTGGTACGCGACTGGCCCCGGCCGTCCGGCGGCATCGAGCGCCATCTCGGTTATGCATTCCAATGGTATGCACTGGCGGCGATGGCGGCAGTGTTCTTTTGTGTGACAGGATTAAGACGTGGAAAATCAGCAAGCCGTTAAGAAAAAAACCGCCGGAAGATGGAAGCTCTTTGCCATCATCGCCGTGTGCGCCTCGCCCCTGATCGGCTCCTACATCGCGTATTACGGCATAAAGCCGGGCGGGCGCACCAATTACGGCGAGATTCTCGACCCCCGCAAGTATCCGACGCCGCTGCTCGGCAGCACCTCCCTCGACGGTCATGCGACGGCGCTCGACGCCTACAAGGGCAAGTGGATCATGCTGCAGGTCGACTCCGGCGCCTGTGCTGCGGCCTGCCAGAAGAAGCTGTACGAAATGCGCCAGCTGCGCCTGACGCAGGGCAAGGAGATGGGCCGCATCGAGCGGGTCTGGCTGATCACCGACAATCAGCCGCTCGATACCGTGCTGATGCGCGAATACGACGGCACCCGCATGCTGCGTGCGCCACAGAAAGTGGTCAATGGCTGGTTGCCGGCCGACGCCGGCAGCACACCGACCGATCACCTGTACATGATCGATCCGCTGGGCAACCTGATGATGCGCTTCCCCAAGGACGCCGATCCGAACAAGATCAAGAAGGATCTTGGCAAGCTGCTGCGTGCTTCGAGCATCGGTTGAGGTCATGGCAATGCATCTGACAGCGCAGCTTGCCATCACGGGTCTCCTGGTCGCGCTCCTGCCGTTGTCGCTGGTCTGGGTGGCAACCGACGCCAACCGGTTTCGCAAGCTCGTTGCCGTTACCCTCTTTCTGACGTTCGACCTCATCGTTTTCGGTGGCTTCACCCGGCTGACCGATTCCGGGCTGGGCTGCCCGGACTGGCCCGGCTGCTATGGCCAGGCAAATCCGTTGCAGGCCCATGCCGACATCAGTGCAGCGCAAGCAGCCATGCCGGGCGGACCGGTGACGCTCGTCAAAGCCTGGATCGAAATGATCCACCGGTATCTGGCAATGGCAGTCGGCGTACTGATCGTGGCGCTGATGCTGCTTGCCTGGCGGCGCTGGTGGCTGGCGCGACGCGGGCGAGTTTCTCATGAGGCGTCGGGCAGGGCGCCCTCGCCGTGGCTGCCGACGGCGCTGTTCGGATTCGTCTGCCTGCAAGGCGCGTTCGGTGCCTGGACCGTAACGCAAAAGCTGCAGCCGGTGATTGTCACGACACATCTGCTCCTGGGCATGGGATTGCTTGGTCTGTTGGCCTGGCTCAAGGCGCAACAGGATACGGCGCAAAACCTGGATCGCAATGCACAACCGGCGCCGCATGCAATGCCGGCGTCGCAAAAAACCGCATCGACCGGCCCGGCGTCGGACCCGGACCGACCTGCAGGCCAGGGTGGCGC
Organism: Herminiimonas sp.; assembly: GCA_025356535.1. GTDB lineage: Bacteria > Pseudomonadota > Gammaproteobacteria > Burkholderiales > Burkholderiaceae_D > JANXSS01. The sequence continues at coordinate 6,221 of JANXSS010000188.1, read as the reverse complement.
GGCCGCCGGCCTGCGCCGGCCAGCCATCATTGCCCTGGCTTTTCTGGTCATGCAGATCGCCCTCGGCGGCTGGGTCAGCACGAATTATGCGACCCTGGCCTGTACCGATTTTCCGCTGTGTCACGGCCAGCTGATACCGGAGATGGATTACGGTCATGGGTTTTCGCTATGGCGTCAGCTCGGCATGACTGCCGGCGGCGCCTACCTGCCTTTTGCCGCGCTCACCGCAATTCACTGGACGCACCGTAATTTCGCATTCCTCGTCATTGCCGCAAATGTCTGGCTGGCGCTGCGGGCGCTGCGGGTGAGCGCAACGCGCAGGCACGCAATCTGGCTGCTTGGCGCACTGTGCCTGCAGTTCGCCACCGGCGTTGCGACGATCTACCTGCAATGGCCGCTGGCGCTGGCAGTTGCGCACAACGCCGGTGCAGCACTGCTCGTGCTGCTGTTGGCCATGTTAAACTACAAGGCTTTCAGCGCTGCGCGCGCCCCAGGATCTCCGTTCAAGCAGCCGGTTGCGGCAGCCGGACCTGCCTACTCCACCTGATTCCGTGACCTCTCTGACCTCCGCCACGCCTCCGAACCGCATTGCCCAGTACTGGGCGCTGACCAAGCCGCGCGTGACGCAGCTGGCGGTCTTTTGCGCGGTAATCGGCATGTTCCTGGCCACTCCCGGACTGCCGGACTGGCAGACCGTGGTGGCTGCAACGGCCGGCATCTGGCTGCTGGCGGGCGCGGCCTTCGCGGTCAATTGCCTGGTCGAGCGCGAGATCGATTCGCGCATGGCGCGTACTGCCCGCCGGCCAATGGCACGCGGCGAAATCACGGTACCGCAAACGCTGGTGTTTTCCGGCGTCATCGGCGGCGCCGGCATGTGGGTCCTGTTTGCCTTCGTCAATCCCCTGACGATGTGGCTGACCTTTGCCACCTTTGTCGGTTATGCCATCATCTACACAATCATTCTGAAGCCGGCCACGCCGCAGAACATCGTCATCGGCGGCCTGGCCGGTGCCATGCCGCCGGCGCTCGGCTGGGCGGCAATCGCCAACGACGTGCCAATGCAGGCGTGGATCCTGGTGCTGATCATCTTCGTCTGGACGCCGCCGCATTTCTGGGCGCTTGCCTTGTACCGGCGCGACGATTACGCAAAGTCCGGCCTGCCGATGCTGCCCATTACCCACGGCATGCAGTTCACCCAGTTTCATGTCTGGCTCTACACCATCGCGCTGGTGGCAACGACGATGCTGCCGTTTGCCGTCTCCATGAGCGGCGTGATCTACCTGGCTGCGGCAGCCGTCCTCGACGCGATCTTTCTCTGGTACGCCTGGCAGATCTACCGGCATTACACCGACCAGATCGCCCGCAAGACCTTTGCGTACTCGATCATCTATCTTTCGCTGCTGTTTGCGGCACTGTTGCTCGACCATTACGTGCGTTTCTGACCATGCAACCCATGCGAATGCGCAGCAGGTTCCTGATGCAGATGCTGCTGTTGTGCATGGCCGTGGCACTGTGCGGCTGCGACGAAAAACCCGTCTTCCAGAATACCGACCTGACCGGACTTGACTACGCCCGGGATTTCGCCCTGACCGACCACAACGGCAAGCCGCGCTCCCTGGCCGACTTCAAGGGCCGTGCGGTGCTCGTCTTCTTCGGCTATACCCAGTGTCCGGATGTCTGTCCCACGACGATGGCTGAAATGGCTGCCGTCATGCGGCAACTCGGCAAGCAGGCCGACGATCTGCAGGTGCTGTTCATTACCCTCGACCCGGCGCGCGACTCGCAGCAGCTTCTGTCGCAGTACGTGCCTGCATTCGACCGGCGCTTCCTCGGCCTGTACGGCGACGCGGCAGCCACGGCAAAGGTTGCCAAGGAATTCAAGGTGTTCTGTCAGAAGGTGCCGGGCAAGGATCCTGCGAACTACACCATCGACCATACTGCCGGCAGCTATGTCTTCGACCGCCAGGGTCGCGTTCGCCTGTTCGTGCGACACGGCCAGGGACCGGCGCCGATCGTGCACGACATTAAACTGTTGCTCCAGTAAAAAAGGGCGTTCCGAGGAACGCCCTTTTTCCGGCCGGCACACCGTTCAAGCCTGCCGGTTGCTTGCCACCTCAGGCGTAAGCCGCCAGCGATCCCTTCATCTTCTTCAGGGCGACTGCTTCGATCTGCCGGATGCGCTCTGCCGACACGCCGAACTCATCTGCCAGCTCATGCAGGGTCGCGCCGGAGCCGTCGTCGTTTGCCAGCCAGCGGGCTTCCACGATGCGCCGCGAGCGGTCGTCGAGCTTGCCCAGCGCGCTCTCGAGTCCCTCGCTCTGCAAGCGGTCGTACTGCTGCGCCTCGATGACCTTGGTCGGCTCGTTGCGCTCCGACGACAGATAGGCGATCGGTGCGAACCGGTCGTCCTCGTCATCGGTTGGCGACTCCAGTGCGATGTCACGACCCGACAGCCGGGTTTCCATCTCGATGACTTCCTCGCGCTTGACGTTGAGCGTCTTCGCCAGGGCATCGACCTGGGTCGGCGTCATCGAGTCGAGTCCGGTCTTGTGGCTGCGCAGGTTGAAAAACAGCTTGCGCTGCGCCTTGGTCGTCGCAACTTTGACCAAGCGCCAGTTCTTCAAGATGTACTCATGCATCTCTGCCTTGATCCAGTGCATTGCATACGACACCAGCCGTACGCCCTGGTCCGGATCGAAGCGCTTGACCGCCTTCATCAAGCCGATATTGCCTTCCTGTATGAGGTCGGCATGGGGCAGACCATATCCCAGGTAACCGCGCGCAATCGACACCACCAGGCGCAGGTGCGACAGCACCAGCGACTGCGCGGCAGCGAGGTCATTGTTGTCGCGCAGCTTGCGGGCAAAGGACATTTCTTCTTCATGGGTCAGCATCGGCAGCCGGTTCACGGCGGAGATGTAAGCATCGATATTGCCCAGGTTGCCGGTAAAACCAAGTGACAAAGCGGCATTCGCCGGGATTAATGCAGATGTCTCAGCTGATAATTTCATGCGTTCTCCTTGCTCTCCTGAAGAAGGTGCCGCCTCGGGAAACCCCTCTGGCAGACACTGAAACGATATATTAGCACTCCAACCCGTCGACTGCTAATCGCAGTTTCAAACCAGGCCGATAGCTGAAATACTATGAGATTGTATGAGGGCATTCATTCGTCGGATCGGCTTTCCAAACCTGACAAACCAATGCGTGATGACTGCCTGGCACGGCAATCATCCATGGGACATGCGACGTCGGCATGTAGCTCGGATAGCGGGAAAAATGCCGGTTTGGCCGGACTGCGATACACGGCACGACGCTCCTTTTCACGAGACTACGGGCTAAGCCAGGTGCGGTATGTGCTGCTACCAACATTAAGCGGACACTAGTGCTGTACGAGCCGCCGTATTTGTAGGATGAATGTCGATGCAAGCGATTCGACCGCCGTAAGTCGCTAATAATGGTTGCTGCAGCAGGTATAATATTCTTTGCCCCGGCCACGTCGCGACCAGCTTTCCAGGTCGTCGATGCCCTTGTTTCCACAGTACCTACTTTCCGGTTTCCGGATCGCTGCCCAATTCCTTATGTCAAAGATTCCTGCGTCCGCTGCGCTTGAAATAAAGATCGCCACTGTCGTCGCCGTTGCAGCGACCCTGCATGATCCGGATCTGAACGTGATCGATGCAGCCTTGCGCGACATGACTTCAGGCGACGCCGGTTTTTTTGATCGTGAATTCGCCGTCATCGACGTTGCTTCGATTGCCGGCACGCCTGCGGCGCAGCGCATCGACTGGTCCGCACTGATTGCCTTGTTTCAAAGCTACAGCCTGAACCCGGTTGCCGTGCGCAATGCGCCGCCAGCGATGCAGCCGGCGATCCTTGCGCACGGCCTGAGCCTGGACAACAGTGCGGCCCGTCCCCGTCCCGAGGCGGCACCTGCGCCGGCGCCACGGGCGGTTGCGCCATCGCCGGCGGCAAGCCATCCGGTATCGATGCTGGCCATGATCGTCGACATGCCGGTGCGCGCCGGGCAGCGCATTTATGCGCGCGGCAGCGACCTGATCGTCACCGCCGCCGTCAACAACGGCGCCGAGCTCATTGCCGACGGCAGCATTCATGTCTATGCGCCGTTGCGCGGCCGCGCACTTGCAGGCGCCAGCGGCAATCCCGAGGCACGCATCTTTGCCCTCAGCATGGAAGCCGAACTGGTGTCGATCGCAGGTGTGTATCGCACCTTCGACGACGGCTATCCGGATGGCGTGGCGCAGCATTCGGTACAGGTGCGACTGGCAGGCGACCGCCTCGACATCGTCGGGCTGCAGGCGGGTGCCCGGCACTGACATCTTCATCAGCATGTTTCATATTCAACAGGAGTCTTCTGTGGCAAAAATCATCGTGGTTACGTCTGGCAAGGGAGGCGTCGGCAAGACGACGTCGAGCGCCAGCTTTGCGTCCGGTCTGGCGTTGCGCGGACATAAAACCGCGGTGCTCGACTTCGACGTTGGCCTGCGTAACCTTGACCTGATCATGGGTTGCGAGCGGCGCGTGGTCTACGATCTGATCAACGTCATCAATGGCGAGGCGACCCTGAACCAGGCGCTGATCAAGGACAAGCACTGCGAGAACCTGTTCGTGCTGCCAGCCTCGCAAACCCGCGACAAGGATGCGCTGTCGGAAGAAGGCGTCGAGCGCGTACTGAAAGACCTGGCCGAGATGGGTTTCGAATACATCATCTGCGACTCGCCCGCCGGCATCGAGCGCGGCGCCGTGATGGCGCTGACCTTCGCCGACGAAGCCGTGATCGTCACCAATCCGGAAGTCTCCTCGGTGCGCGACTCGGACCGCATTCTCGGCATCATCCAGGCGAAATCGCGCCGCGCCCAGAACGGCGGCACGCCGGTCAAGGAGCACCTGCTGATCACTCGCTATGTGCCCAAACGCGTCGAAGCCGGCGAAATGCTGTCCTACACTGACGTCCAGGAGATCCTGCGCATTCCATTGATCGGCATCATTCCGGAATCCGAATCGGTGCTGCATGCATCCAACCAGGGCAATCCGGCAATCCACATCACCGGCAGCGAAGTCTCGGAAGCCTACAAGGATGTGGTGGCGCGCTTCCTCGGCGAAGAAGTGCCGCTGCGCTTTGCGACCTATGAAAAGCCGGGTCTGTTCAAGCGCATTTTTAAAGGAAAGTGAGATGGCGCTCCTATCCTTCCTTTTCAATACGAAGCCGAAGACTGCAAACGCTGCCAAGGAGCGCCTGCAGATCATCATCGCGCGCGAGCGCAACGGCCGCTCCGGTCCGGACTTTCTGCCGGCGCTGCACAAGGAACTCATTGCGGTGATTTCGAAGTACACCAATGTCAATCCGGAAGACATCAAGATTTCGCTTGATCGCCAGGGCAACCTAGAGGTGCTGGATGTCAACGTGGTGCTGCCGGATTCGGTGCTGGCAAAGCCGTAGGCTTGCGCCAGTCGCAGGCATCGGTTGCAACCGAGCGCCGCCGCATGCCTGCTGCCCTGGTTCGCTTCGACCGCGCTTCACGCCTGTGGCGTCACAGCGGTTCTGACCGGCCTGCAACGGCAGTTGCCCTTCAGCGTCGCTCGTCGGCCCGGCCAAGCAGTGCGTCGACGAATTCGACGGCATCGAAAGGTTGCAGATCCTCGATCTGCTCGCCCACGCCAATGAAGTAGACCGGTATCGGACGCGATTTTGCAATCGCCGCCAGCACGCCGCCCTTGGCGGTGCCGTCGAGCTTTGTCACGACCAGGCCGGTCAGGCCCAGCGCATCGTCGAACGCCTTGACCTGCGCCAGCGCGTTCTGGCCGGTATTGCCATCGATGATCAGCAGGATTTCATGCGGCGCCGACGCCATGCCCTTGGTCACCACGCGCTTGATCTTCTTCAGCTCTTCCATCAGGTGCAGCTGCGTCGGCAGGCGTCCGGCGGTGTCGATCATGACGACGTCGGTGCCGCGCGCCTGCGCCGAATGCACGGCATCGAAGGCCACCGCAGCCGGGTCACCCGAGGCCTGTGCGATCACGGCGACGTTGTTGCGTTCGCCCCAGATGGTCAGCTGTTCACGGGCGGCGGCGCGAAAGGTGTCGCCCGCTGCCAGCAGCACCGATTGCCGGTGCGCCTGCAGGTGTTTTGCCAGCTTGCCGATGGTGGTGGTCTTGCCGGCGCCGTTGACGCCGGTGACCATCATCACCAGCGGTTGATGACG
>JANXSS010000162.1 GCA_025356535.1 Herminiimonas sp. | reverse complement strand
ATCTTCGCGCAAATAGGGTGGGTCAGTTTTAGATGAAAACCGTGGTCCAGTTTTAAGCGATTCCCAACAGCCAGGGACCAATCAATGCGACGTTGAACGCACAGCAGAGTTTATTTACATGTGGAAATAAAGACACAATTGTTCACAGTTATCACGCCTTTTTGTAACTAAAAGTATTGACGGTTCGGGCCTCTGCCAGCATTATTGAAACCAACGGTATCAATAAAACAGTGACTGACTTTTAATACCTCCCCTTCTCCTGGTGTTACCAACGGATTTCCAGCGTTCGCGCCGTCGACGACTATCAAAAGGATTGTTTATGAAAATTCATTTAAAAGCGATGGGCGACGCCTTGAATGCATCCTTGGAAGCGGCTTTGAAGGCTGAATCGGCAGATTCGCCCGTTGCAGCAGGCAAGGATGAGATCGAATGGCAGGTCTCGCCGATTGCGCGCGGCTTCGTTGCTGCGGAATGGGTTTGCCAGCAGACATCTCCAACAGTGCTGGTAATCGATGCAGACGACCACGTATTGATACGCAGCCTGCAGGCTGCCCAAGGCGCATTGCATCATTTGGTCAACACCACACGTTATCCTGCAGTCGTGCGTTGCCCGGTAATATTGGTTTTTACCTCGGCCGTTACGTTGGCACAGTGGCCGCACTTGCCGGAGTTCGCGGCTGACTGGATGCTGGTGAAAAGCATCAAGGACGAAGCAGTCCCGCGCATCCTTGGTGCCTTGCGCAAGACCCAGGTTTTGCCTGTATCGCAACATCACGCTGCCTTGACGCTAATACCAGCGACACGCACGATGATTTATGAAAACACGAGCGCGCGCCTGACTCCGGCCGAATACACGCTGCTGGAACTGTTCCTAAGCAATATCGGAAGCATCATTTCTCTGCAGGAGCTCGTTCAGACGTTCCGCGCCAGCGGCAAGTCTGCAGAAGCAAACAACATACGCGTAGCGATCTATCAACTGCGCCTCAAGCTTGACACCCTTACCAAGTCGCAGATGCCGCTTACCAGCATTTACCGTCAGGGCTACTGCCTCCGGCAAAAACTCAAGAGCAAACCGATGCATATCCCGATGCCAAGCACGGGAAGTCGCTACGGCGCCCAGAGTTCTGTATAGATCCGGCCGGATTACTGCAGGCTCTTTCGGCCGATCCACCGGCCACGCTCCACTGTAGAATTGCATAGGTCATATGCCACCACGAGCCGGGCCTGCATCAAGGATCAAACGGCAATACGGTAGCAGGGCACGTATGCCTTGCCTGGCAGTTTCATGCGATGTTGCGCTACAAATGACGCCAGCAATCGGTCCATTGCTTCCATGATGTGCGCATCGCCGTGAATTTCAAACGGGCCATGCTGCTCGATTGCACGGATACCCTGATCCTTCACGTTTCCCGCCACCACGCCTGAAAATGCACGGCGCAGATTCGCAGCCAGACTGTGTGCGGGCTGGTTTTTGTGCAGCTGCAGGCTGCGCATGTTTTCATGGGTAGGCGTGAACGGACGCTGGAAATCGACATCGATTTTCAGCAGCCAGTTGAAGTAGTACGCGTCAGCCTTGGATTTTCTAAATGCCCGCACTTCCTTGACCCCGACACTCATTGCCTGGGCGACCTTGGCAGGATCATCAATGATGATCTGGTAGCGTTGCTGTGCTTGTGGCCCCAATGTCTGGCCGATGAACTGGTCGATCTGCTCGAAATATGCGCTTGCGCCCTCTGGACCGGTAAAAATTAGAGGGAACGGTAACTGCGCGTTTTCCGGATGTAGCAATATTCCCAGAATGTACAGAATTTCTTCGGCGGTGCCTGCGCCGCCTGGAAACACCACGATTCCATGACCCACCCGTACAAATGCCTCCAGCCGCTTTTCAATGTCAGGCAGGATCACGAGGTCATTGACGATCGGATTGGGAGCCTCTGCAGCGATGATCCCCGGCTCCGAGAACCCAAGATATCGGCCATTGGTGATGCGCTGTTTTGCATGCCCGATGGTGGCACCCTTCATTGGCCCTTTCATTGCGCCCGGCCCGCATCCGGTACAGATGTCGAGTCCGCGCAAGCCCATCTGGTAGCCAACTTCCTTGGAGTAATCGTATTCCGTTCGGGCAATCGAGTGGCCGCCCCAACAAACAACCAGGTTGGGATTGAGCTGCGGCCGCAGCATGTTTGCATTGCGCAGTAAGTGAAAGACGCAATCCGTAATGCCTTCCGAATTGCTCAGGTCGAATTTCGGATTGCCGTCTATTTCATCATTTGCAAAGATAACATCCCGCAAGACTGCAAAAAGATGTTCATGTATGCCCTTGATCATGATGCCGTCGACAAAGGCCGTAGCGGGTGCGCCCTTCACATCGAGCTTTATACCGCGTTCACGCTGCACGATGCTGACGGCGAACGACTGATATCGCTCAAGCAGCTCCTTGGCATTGTCCGTCTGGTTTCCACAATTTAAGACGGCTAGGGAACAATTACGAAAAATTTCATACAAGCCACCTTGGCTCGAATCGAGAAGCTGTGCCATTTCACTTTTGGAAAGAATATCAAGGCGGCCTTCGGGCGAGATCTGGGTGTCGATAACGGGATGAGTCATAACTGACGGCAACTCCAAATGGGATACAGGAGCAGACTGTACGCGAACTGTCAGTTACAAGTCCACCTGCGCAGCAGCAAGATGACTTGCGCAGGCGTCGCATGAAACAGTTTGAGAAATCGGTTGCCTTGCCGCAGTTGGCACCAGCCAACCATGCCGGCACACAATGATGGTGCAAAAAACGCTGCGGTCCAGAAGTGGGGTTGCCCAAAAATGGTCCGAACCGGGACTTTGCCGCGGGTAGAAGACAGTGCGCCCCGCGAATTTCTTGCGGGGTGCTTGGTATGACGGATTGTTGCGTGCGCCGAAGGCGCAGCCAAATGATCAGCTGCGACGCGAGGCCATCAGCCGGCCGATGATGATGCCAGCTGCCACTGCAATGCCCACAGCAACGGCCGGCTTCTCACGCACCTGGTCGCGCCCGGTTGCCATCAGTTTCGCGTGGGCTTCCTTTAGCTGAACGCTTTTCTCGCTGACCGTGTCTGCAGCAACCGCAGCCAGGCCAGAGAGTTTGTCGACCGCCTGATGGGCACCGGTCAGAATACGGTCGACTGCAGGTCGCGCCATTTCGCCGGCTGCATCGATTTTTTCGTGAATGGCACCCGTACCGTTTTGCACCGAACTGGCAGTGCTGGAGAGCGCATCGCTTGCACGATCGGCGACGTTCTGGGTCGCTGCCGTGACTTTGTCCGCCGTGGACGCGGTCGCTGCGGAACCATTGTTATTTCCCGGGAAGCTTGAAGTCGTTTCCATGATCTGTACCTTTATAAGTATTAAAAAAGACTACGCAATTTAACGGTGCCACGCACCGTCAGCCAGCACATCAGGAAACCAGACCGATTGGTCACGCCCGTGTCCAACCCGCCTGCCCTGGTGCCGACAATATCGGCGTCAACAGACAGCATGGCGCATGCAGTGCACATGGCTTTAGGTTGAAGCAAGTAATCCGTATTGACAGTTCGGTAACCAACATAAAGCGAGCGCTTTGGCATGGCCGGCGACTGGTCAGACCAAAAGCGCAAGTAGGCCGGGCGGCGTTCCGGCCACGGCCACCAAAAGTATTCCTGGCAACACCAACAGGCTTCTTTACCGCAAAGCTTGCTAAACTGAAGCCCTGCGCATGACTTGTGCGCGCCGTGTGGAGCACTGATGAGCGAGACTTTCAACTGGCCGATACCATCGTATTACGAAGCCATCGATGCTGCGGCGGCAGATACGGTGATAAATCAGGCGGCACCTGCAGTCATCACGATGATGGACGGGCGTTGGCAGGCGGGCATGCTTTTACGGATGGATAGCGACAAGGGTGAGATCGAGTTTATTCCGAAACGGGCCAAGCAAGCTGCCAGGATCGATTTCGGTACAATCAAGAGTATCCGTTTGACCGAACCGATTCGACTCACACGCCTGCAACTTTCACAGCAGACAATCAACGGCATGCCCGCGTCGAGCACCCAGAAATGCACGGTGCAGTTCAAGGATGGCGACACGATTTCAGCCGACACTGCCGGGCACCTGGTCGAACCGTTTGGCCTGTTTCTATTCTTGATCACGCAGGCAGACAATGTGCTGCGCTGGTTCATTCCGGACGCGGCAATGACGAGTTACCAGATTGGTGAGCAACTCGGCCAGTTGCTCCTCGAAGAGCAACTGGTATCGCTCGACTCGATCAAGACCGGCCTGGAAATCCAGGACCAGTTACGCGCAAACAAGTTGGGCGACTATCTGAAACGACAGAACATCGTCAGTCAGGCGCAGTTGGAAGAAGTCTTGCAGCGCCAGAAATCAATGCCGCAGTTGCGCCTTGGTGAAGCCTTGCTGCAGGAGCAGTTGATCACCAGTGCGCAGCTCGATGAAGCGCTGGCGTTACAAACGCGTGACCGCAAGATGCCGCTTGGCGACATCCTGGTGCAGATGCAGGTTGTCACGCTCGACACGATCAAGCGCGTGCTGGCGCAAAAGCTCGGCATTCCTTTCGTTGGCCTGCGCACCTTCACCTTTGAACCGGACCTCATCAAGCTCATTCCCGCTGAATTCGTCCGCCGGCACATGGTCATGCCGATGTACCGCGCCAAGGGCAGGATGGTGGTGGCGCTCGAAAATCCGCTGGCGACCCAGACCTTGCAGGCGCTGGGCATCCTGACCAAGCTGAAGATCGACCCGGTGATGGCGTCGGCGGCAGACCTGGCGCATGTGATCGAGCAGTTTTATGGCAGCAGCACCAGCGCCGAGAACATTGCCGAACTGGTATCCGAACTGGGTACGGGCACGACCTTGGGCACCTTCGACATGCTGCCCGAGAACGCCATAACCGAGTCCGACAATGTGCTGGTACGACTGGTCAACAAGATCATCTGCGATGCCGCCGATCAGGGCGTGTCTGACATTCACATCGAATCGATGAAGGGCAACCGGCCGACACGGGTACGGTTTCGAAAGGACGGCGTGCTGTCGACCTACTCCGAAATCCCGGCGAATTTTCGCAATGCCCTGGTGTCGCGTCTGAAAATCATGAGTCGGCTGGACATTTCCGAAAAACGCCATTCGCAGGATGGCAAGATCAACTTCGAGCAGTTCGGTCCGTCGAAAATCGAGCTGCGGGTGGTGACCATGCCCACCACGGAGGGCCTCGAAGACATCGTCATGCGCATTCTGGCAGCACCCAAGGCGGTGTCCATCGACAGCCTAGGCCTGTCGCCCTATGCACTGGAAGGATTGAAGAAGCTGGCGCACAAGCCGCATGGCCTGCTGTTCGTCTGCGGCCCCACCGGCTCCGGCAAGACCACCACGCTGCATGCGCTGCTGGCTTACATCAATACGCCGGAGCGCAAGATCTGGACAGTCGAGGATCCGATCGAGATCACGCAGGATGGCTTGCGGCAGGTGCAGGTCCAGACCCGCATCGACTGGACCTTTGCGGCGGTGCTGCGCAGCTTCATGCGGGCCGATCCGGACGTGATCATGGTCGGCGAGACGCGCGACCCGGAGACGGCAAAAACCGTCATCGAGGCCTCGCTGACGGGTCACCTGGTGTTTTCAACCATGCATACCAACAGCGCTGCCGAAAGCGTGGTGCGGCTGCTGGACTTTGGCCTGGACCCGTTCAATTTCGCCGATGCATTGCATGGTGTCGTCGGTCAGCGGCTGGCGCGCCGGTTGTGCCTGCAGTGCCGCAAGGTACATCCGGCAACCGATGAAGAGCTCGACCTGTTGCTGCATGAATACTGTTTCGAGACCGAGCTCGATCCGGCAGTGATCCGCGCGCAGTGGCAAAAGCAGTACGGCGGCAGTAGCGGCACCATCAACCTGTACGCATCGAGCGGCTGCACTGCCTGCGGCGACACCGGCTACAAGGGCCGGGTCGGGATCCACGAATTATTGATTTCGAGTGCGGCAATCCGTCGCAAGATCCATGCGCGGGCGACCGTGGTGGAAATCCTGCATGCGGCAATGGCCGAAGGCATGCGCACCATCAAGCAGGACGGTATCGACAAGATCCTGCAGGGGCATACCGACTGGGATCAGGTCAAGGCGATGTGATCGTTCGGTCAGCCGCCGGTCAGCATGGCGGCTTGGCCGGGTCGCAGACCGATGGCCGGCCGAGCTGGCTGACCGCAACCTTGCGTGTCGGCGCAGCCGTTCGGGCCGGGATCGAGACCAGCCACTCGCCCCATCGCTGGATCGCCGGATTGTTTGTCGAGCGGCTCCGCCCGGTGCCGTCGTAGGACAGCGAAATGTCAGCTTCGGGCTGCAAATTCTGGGCGACGGCCACGCCGGCAGGCGCTGCGGCCCGGGAATGGATGACTTCGGTCGCCTGCCCTGCGCCGGCCGGCATGAGCACCTGCCAGCCACCTGCCCAGTTTTTCCCATCGGTTGGCACCAGGTCGATGCGGGTATTTCGGCGGATCGCTTCGGCACGCGCCAGCACGACGGATGCATGCAGGTCAGCTGCGACGGTGGCAACCCGCTGTTGATCCAGCGTCGCCTGAAAACTCGGCGCGGCGAACGTGGCGATGATGGCCAGGATCGACAGCACGACCATTGATTCGATCAGGCTGAACCCGGCCGTCGTCGCGGTTCGAACTGAAGGCGACGCATGATGAATTTGCATTCGCTGTCCTTTTACCAGCAACCACTTATTGGAGCACCACCATTGCCATTGCCGCGATTTCCATCGCTCTGCAACCAGTAGTCGCCGCATTGCGTATCCTTGAACATGGCAACGTATGCACGGGACTGACGTGCGCGCAGGCTTAGCGAGCAGGCCGCAGATCCGGCACTGGGACAATTAAGAGAACCATCGAGTTCGTAATGGCTGGTCGCCACGGTGTCGGCCGAATACCACTTGAAGCGGGCCAGATCGCTGCCTTTTGCGGCTGCCAGAATCGTTTGCCGGTCGAAGGCTAGATAGGTGCCCATGACCGAAAAATAACGTTCCTGCATCTGCATCATCTGCATGAGCGCAGTGCGGGCCTCGGCCCGGCGCGCCCTCTTGATGGCGAAATCATAAGAAGGGATTGCAACCGCTGCCAGGATGCCGACCACGGCAACCGTGATCATGACCTCGATGAGCGTGAAACCGGCGTGCTTGGGTCGGATCAATCGGACGAATCTGGTCGTGGTCAACATGCCTAGAATCCCCGGTAGTTGAAAATTTCGCGCCAGCTCAAGCGCCCGGCGGTCTGCTTGGCCTTCTGGCTGATCGGGGGTGCCCCGCCAGCGCCGCCCATTGATGCGATCGAATAATTTTGCTCCATGAACTTTCTGCCGATGGCATCTGGCGTCACCGCCGTTGTCTCCGCCGCACGCGTGGTGAAGATGAGCGGAGTACCAAGAATGCCGACGTTGGACAGGGTGCCGGTGGTGGCGCCGCCGCTGGCCAGGCCGGTCAACGCATTGACGGAATACGAACGTCCGCTGCTGCCAACCGGACAGGATGCCACCGCTGCAACCGGCAGCAGGCTGTTGAAGATCACTTGCCCGAATCCGAGTTGCGGCGCGGTGACCACGCGTTCACTGCTGGAGACGGTATTGCTTAAATCGAAATACCAGCCCTGCTTTGCGGCAGAGCCGGAATAGCTGAAATCCGTGCCGGTGAGGCTCAGTTGCCCCACGACGTCGCTAGCGGCCAGCGTCCGTGTCGCAAGTGCAGCCCTGCCGGAGACGACGTGATCCGCTTTCAAACTATCGAAGATGCCATACATCGAATTCCGGGCGGATGTGCCCACGTCGGCGCTTTCGAGATATTTCCCGGTGCCGAAAAGGACCACGTAACCGCCATTGGGCGCGAACACGATGGCAGGCGGGGCCGTGATCGCTTGTTGTTTGCCACCAGCATCGACGGCCGTGAACAATTTGTAGGCCGTCGTTAAATCCAGCGAAGCGGACTTTGAAAAATCGAAGCGCCACAGTCCTCCTTGCAGGTCGCCGGCGTAAGCCGTCGTGACCGCGCCATCATTGCTGGTGGCCAGTGCCGGCGGGCTCAGGCCGGCTTGCCTGGTCGGATCGAAGCCGCTGTCGGGAATCGTGAACTTGAAATAATTGCTATTACGCAGCCACGGTGTGCCAGCCGTCTTTTTCAATGACAGCAGGAACAACGCGCCACCCGAGGCCTTGCCAACGGCACCATCCGCCTTGTAGTTATTGACGCCACTCGAGACCACGACAAAATATTCGTAGACCGGCGTCTTGCCGGGCGCTGCGGTGTTGAACTTGGCAATCACCGGCGCACCGAAGACATTACCCATGTCGGCATCGTCGGCATCGTCGGCATCCGAGAACTCCCATAGCGCGCCACCGGTGGCACTGAAATTTTTCGGGTCGGTCACGTCGAGGGCAAACACCCCTTGCGCACCACCGCCCATGGCCGCCGCCAGCACCGACTTCCACTGACCTGCGACCTTGGCTTCGGCCACCGCAATGCTGCCGTCGACGTACGGTTGATGAACATAGTCAATTTGCGTCAATGCCGGCAGCGCTGGAACCACCATCGCCGGCACGTAGGCAAAATATTCTTGGCTCAGGTCCTCGGAGAAGGCATGCAACATGCCATCGTTGGCGCCGACGTACACTGCCGGCGCGCGCTTTGCATACGCGCTGTAGAACGCCTGATAGCCGGCGCCCTGCACTTGCTGTGCAGGTGCACCGACATACACCGGACTGCTGTGGACGATGTCGCCGAGGATATTGATCGTGCCGGCAGCGGTCTTCGGACGCGGGCGGAATTGTCCGGTAGCGGCAACCGGATCTCGCTCATTGTTGGTCGATCCACGCAGATAATGCAAGCGTGGAATGCCAAGCGCGTCGCTGCCGTTCAGGATCGCTTTCTGCGCGTTCGACAATGCTGCCCACTGGAACGGAATGGTTGAATTCGACGTCGGACCCGCAAGCGTGTTGTAGGTGTATATCTTGCGCGGCGCGATGACCGGACCCGCTTTCGGAACCGGCCAGTCGGGCTCCTTCAGGTTGATCGTCGGCGTTTCCGCGCCGACCTCACCGATCGTCAGGCCGCTGGCCGGGACATAGCTAACCGGCATGCGCCGCACATCGCCGCCCCAGCCTGGCGTGATGAACTTGCCCTGATAAATGTATTGCGTGGTGCCTTGCGTGACCGTCAGGCTCGATGCGCCAACCTGGGTCACGGCTTCGCCCGGATTTTGCAGCAGGGCGAAGACGTTTTTGACTGCTTGCGCGAAGCGCGTGCCGTCGCTGCCCAGAAAATAATTCGGCGGATCGCAACTGCCGTTCGGATCCCAGAGATAGCCGTAGCAGCCGGCAGGTGACTTCGGGCTGGAGGCGCTCGGGATCGGCCAGTAAGGGTCCGTCGGATCGTGCGCAATCGTTGGATGGGCTTCCGGGCGAAACGCCCCGTACTTCGCTGCCAGATACAACTGGCTGTCACGAATCGGCGTCAACGGCCGGGCCTTGGGATCGTCGGAAATGACGCCGCTGCCACCCTCGTCGACGTCGATGATGTAGGTTTGCGCACTGATTTCTTTCTTGTCCCTGCGTATATTGCTGGTGTTGGCCCAATACGCCGTGCCGGCCAGATAATAGTTTCCTTCGAAGTTGCCGTTTTGAAAGTCGCCGGTGTCCTGGGTTTCCAGGTTCGCCAGTCGCGGCCGGGTTTTTCCATCGACCCCATGGGTCGTCGTTTCCATGACGCCGACGCGATGCGTGAATGCCATGACGTCGAGTGACGGAATCGAGGTGGAATCGACCGGCCGCGGACCGTCGATGATCTTGGTGCCGGGGCCGTGCTCGTAGCCGTTACGGGTATTACCCGGGATATAAAATTCATGATGCGTGTTGGCGTCCGCAATCAGCAACACCGTGTTTTTCTGGCAGTCGGCGGTGATCGGATCATCCCACTTCGTTTCGACCGGAAAGCCATCGAGGAACGCTGGCTTGAGATTGGAAATGGCCTGTGTCGTCGGCTGCAAGCCTTGCAGGTAACGCACGCTCTCGTAGAACAGTTCGGCGACCGGATCATCCCTTCTGTACACGCCCTTGCGGCCAAATTTGGTCAAGTAGTTGATGACGCCGCTGGTCGGCTTCCCATCCGGATCGGGACCGGGGCCCGGGTCATTCGTCGTATCGGGACCGGGTCCCGGGTTTTTCGTGAAGACACCGGTAGCGGCGTCCCATTCGGCATTGGGATTGACCGACTTTTGCAAGGTGACCTTATCGAAACGATTGAGCCCGACATATTTCATCGGTGCGCGCAGGACGCCGCCGTAACGGTTCGCATCACTGTCGTTGACGTAACTGAAGACGGCAAAACGCATCCGCTCGGCATTGCGCTGGATTTCGCCCTCCGGCTTGTAGTGCGTGCCGTACTTGTGGCAGAGATCGGGCCGCGTCGCGCCGCTGGCGTCGCTGCAGACTTCGACGCGCACGACGTATTCGCCCAGCGACTTGTCGGTGCTGCCCTGCACGTCGCACAGCTTGCCGCTTTCGAACTCGGGTGTATCGGTCGGCGGCGCCGGCACGTTGGTTGTAAATTGCACCCGATTTTTGCAAGACACCATGTACAGGACCGGCACCGAGAAGGGTGTCACGTCGGCAGAGCTGACGCCTTCAGTCCCGCGCAGGACAACCGGTGGAAAATCGTAGAGACGGGATGGATATAACGTCGGCAAGTTCGCGCGTTGCAGGATCGTCCTTCCTATTTCGTCGATCACCCGATCGCCACCGGCCATCGACAGCCGGAAAACATCGATTGCCGATGAGGTCGCCCAATTCATGAAATTGCCGCTGAACTTGCCTTTGCAGCGGTGCAGCGCGTCCGCCAGGCCAGCCTCCGTGAAATAGCGCGCATCGTCATTGCTGTTGTCATAGACCCCTTTTGTATAAGTCGACGTTCCGGTATAGACATAACACCGGTTGGTATCGAAATAACCGATATAGGCCCGTGACGGTACATACACCTGGCGGATGTAGGCGCTGCCGATATCCGGAAACTCGTTTGAAATATCGAGCACCAGATTCGGATGCGCGGTCAGATTCGCAATACCGGCATCGGGCAGGTCGACCACGGGTGGCGCGGCGCTGGCATGCGGCACGGCGCCGAAGGTACCGCACAGTGCCATGCACAATGACCAGACCCGCAGGCCCATGAAGCAACGTGCCAGGTCAGGCACCGCGCGCCGTGGCAGTGGTGGAATGACGCGAGAAAAAATGGACATGGCTATTGCTCCTTGCGATAAAACGCTTGCAAAACGACCTGGGTATCTGCGCTGGTGCCAAAACCGATGGCGGAAATGCGGTAGCCGAAAGACTGCGTCTGCACGCTGCGTCCCGGCTGCACATAAGGCATCAGTTCGATCACGTAGCGTGGTGGCCTATTCGGCAACCCCGGCCGGCCGCTCGGGAACTGCTGCCCGGTGAACTGCCCGTACCGCACGCTGATCGATGCATCGGACAAGCCTTCCGCCGGCCAGCTGGCAGCGGTATCGAGGAGCGGTCGCCTGCACAAACCGTAGCCTGGATCGCCCGTCGGAAGGCCCGAATTGCACACGGAGACTTCATCGGCGGCTGGAAAGCCGAGCGCGCTGTCGGCTGCCATGACCAATGGGCGGGCATTCGGTGCGGAAGATCCTGCGGCGTCGATGTCGCGCTGTGCATCGATCAGGGCAGCTTCGGCGGCCTGGAAAGCGACCTGGCGATCACGGTCGCCGCGCGCTGCCTTTTCGGTCTGCAAGGCGACGACTGCGGCCGACACGCCCAGAAGCGCCGAGGCGATCAACAGCACCAGCACCACCACCAGGGTCACACCGTGCTGGCGCGCCGGCCGCCGTCGGGCGCTCATGGCAACGCCACCACGTTGCCACCGGCGGCGCGGTTACGCAGCTGGATCGTGGTTGAAAACACCTTGCGCGTGCGAGAACGCTCGCTGGCAGGAAGGCCCGGGTCGGCTTCACTGAATTGGCTGCCCAGGTCTGCCTTATCATCATAGGCAGCGCCGAACAGATCGTAGACCATGTTTTGCGCGTCAGCGCGTTGCGTACGTGCGCCGCGCAGCAGCAGCGCCACCTTGACGGCCACCACTTTTTTCCAGAGTGAGTTGACGGCATTCGGCAGTGCCGCCTGCGGATCGAGCGTCATCAGCGTGGTGGCTGTTACGAAACGATCGGGGACGCCGTCGTCGTCGTGATCGATGCCGTACAACACCTGGAATGATTCGACGCCGCTTGCCAGCGCCACTGTCATGAAGCTGGCGGTAGTCGGGTCCGTATAGCCACAATGCAATTCCGGTTCGCCGTTACTGACCTGCCGCACGAAATAGATGCTCCAGCCGCGCTCGCTCGTTCCCGCCGGCGTGACCGCCGGCACCGTGATGCCGGCGCAGTTGACAATGCTGCCGTCCGCGTTGCCGAAAAACCGCAGCTGCAGGATGTCGCTGTGACCCTGCACGCCACCGGTGGCCGGCAAGGTACTGTTGTCGAAGCCACTGATGTTTGGCGTGTCAGTGGGCTGGCTGACGATCGGCGGGACCTCGCCACCCAGCACTTCATGGCCCGCCTGACGCACCGACCGGCTGATGTTTTCGATGGCGAAGCGACCGGCGTCGAGCAGGCGCGAGGTATCGTCCTCGATCGTGAAGCTTGATTTGCTGGACAACAGCAAGAGCATGGCGGCAGCCACCACCAGCATGCCGAGCGTGAGCGACACCATCAGTTCGACCAGGGTCAGGCCCGCCTGCAAGGACCTCGTTGGGGCGGATGGTGGACGGCGTCCACCTGGCAGGCCGCACATCATTGCGAAAACGGCGAAACCACGACGGCCACCTGCGGCGACTGATAGGAGACCGTGCTGCCCTCGGCATCACGTTCACTCCAGCCGATCTTCACAGCGACCGGAACGGTGGTGTCCGCACCTGCTACGCCATTGCACCAGTCCAGGGGCGGATTTGTCGGCGCAACGATGTCGGCATCACGACAGATCTCGACGCGACCGCCGGCCCGCAGCACCAGATTGGCACGCAGCCGCCATTCGCGCATGCTTTCATCGGCCATCTGCTTGCTGGTACAGCGCTGCCGGTAGCAATCTATTGCGCTGGGTGCGGAAACAGGATTGGCCGGCACCGTATATTTGAACGGTAAAAATGGATTGGCTACCCCTTGCAACCGGGCTTGTGCATCGTTGGCACGCAATTCATCGGCGATCTGCGTTGCCAGCGCCAGCGCCGTGTCGTGCAGATTGGATTGATCGGTCGTACGGCTGGCGTGTAATTGCATGAGTGCTGCGCCGATCAGACCGACGGTCAGGACCAGGATGGAGATCAGCACTTCGATCAGTGCAAAGCCGGCATGTGAATGCCTTGCTGGACCTGGTGACGATGCATGGCGTGTCATGGCAGTCTCGTTGGCCGGCGCTCCGGATCAGGCAAGCCGTGCTTGGCGCGATGGGCGCTGCATGACCGGATGGCTGTGTTGAAAAGTTGTCTTGGCGCAGTAGATTGCCGTCACAAGAATCTATCTGCTTTGCCAGGCGGGCTTACTCAAAAATGCCCGAATCAACACGGCCTGGGCGCGGATTCGATCGCGCCGGATCGCTTTCCTTCGTTTTACGATACAGGTGGATAAGTACTTACTTGTCATGGCCACATCGGCGTGGCAGCGTGCGGCGGCAGTGCTACGGGAAAGGGAAGCCGAACGGGATAAGGGAGCGCACGGTACAACCACAATTCAAAATCCGGAATGACGAGATTTTAGATATTGTCGTCGCAGTGCCACGGGTGGTTTTGCCGCGCAGATCCGTCGTTAGTTCTCCATCAGCTGCGCGTCCTCCCGCTCGCGGTAGGCACGGGCCACGTTGAACCGATGCTGCGCGTCGTACTCGGCCCAACCCCTGTAGGCCGGCAAGGTCAGGCGGGCGCCGCTGCTGGCCGCGTCGCCGTGCTGGGCAATATCCCGGTCGCAGGCAGCTTTCAGGTCCGTCAGGTACCGGCCGAAACGCCCGATCGCCGCGCCATCGGTGGCGCTGCCGTGGCCCGGCACCACGCTTGGCATGGCCAGTTGTTCCAGCGTGTTCAGCGCCTCGATCCAACCGGTTAGCGCTGCTTCGCGCAGATCGGGTACCCGGCGGTCGTTGACCAGGCCGCCGGCAAACAGCACACCGGCGTCAGGCAGGATGACGGCGAGGTCGCCGCGTGAATGTGCCTGCGCAAAGACCAGAAAGCGCAGCCGGCGCTGGCCGAGCAGGAGGGTCTGCCCATCGGTGACGATGCGAGTCGGCAGTCGGATGACGGTCTCGCGCATGGCTGGCGCGCCAAGTTGGTCGACCAGTCGCTGCAGGCAGAGGCTGCAGCGGCCCTGCATCTGCTCGGCCGTGGCGGCAGAGGCGATCACTTCGGCTTCTGGAAAGCCGCTGTTGCCGAGGACGTTTTCCGGATGTGGATGGGTGTCGATGATCCAGCGCACCGGTTCGGCGGTGACACTGCCAATGAGCGCACCGATGGCTGCTGCGCGGCGCTGGCTCGGCCCCGGATCGATGACGATGACGCCTTCGCCCGTTGCGATGACACCGGTGTTGACGATCGCACCCTGGTTGCCGGCATTGATTGCGGCATTGTCGCCGGCGATGCGCCAGACGCCTGCCGCCAGCCGCACGATGGTGCTGGTGCTGGTGCTGGTGCTGGTGGTGCTTGTGCTGGTGGTGCTGGTGCTGGTGCTGGAAGCGGCGGCATCTGTCGGACCTGCTTGCGCAGCGCCGGTAGCGGCCTGTGCCAGCACTGGCAGACACAGCAAGAGGATTGCAAGAAGTCGTGCTTTCACTGAAATTCTCCCTCGATCAAGGCTGACCCGACGCAGCTAATCTTCCAGGTCGGCGGAAGCGCCGCTGATCTGGTACAGGCGCTGATAGACGCCGCCGTCGATCGCCATCAGGGCAGCGTGCGGGCCGGCTTCGACGATTCTGCCGTGGTTCATGACGACGATGGTATCAGCGTTGCGAATCGTCGAGAGCCGGTGGGCGATTGCAATCACGGTAACCTTGCCGCGCAACGCGGTCAGCGCCTGCTGCACCAGCTGCTCGGTGGCGCTGTCGATGCGCGAGGTGGCTTCGTCGAGCAGCAGCATGCGCGGCTGTACGGCAAGCGCCCGGGCGATTGCGATGAGCTGTTTCTGGCCGGTCGACAGGCGCGTGCCGCCTTCATCCAGCAGCGTGTCGTAACCCTGTTCCAAGCCGGCGATGAAGTCATCGGCCCGGGCGGCACGCGCCGCCGATTTGATTGCCGCAGCCGTCAGGCCGCGACCCATGTCGATGTTCTCGCGGATCGTCGCAGCCAGCAGATGCGGCTCCTGCGGCACCAGGGCGACATCGTCGCGAAACAGCGCATCATCGAGCTCGCCCAGCGGCACGCCGTCGATGGCGATGCTTCCGCGCTGCGGCTGGTAAAAGCGCAGCAGCAGGCTCAGCAAGGTCGTCTTGCCGCTGCCGGTATGGCCGACGATGCCGAAGAATGCACCGGCTGGCACGTGCAGGCTGATGTCATGCAGGATCGGCTGCGCCGCAGCGTAGCCGAAATCGAGGTGCGCAATGTCGAGCGCGCCGGCACTGATGCGCTGGTTGCCTGTACGTGCCGGCGCCGGCACCTGTTGCAGGAGCTGGTCGACACGCACCGTTGCAATGACGGCCTGCTGCAGCTGGCTGAACTGCAGCGTGATCTGGATCAGCGGGTCGACCACGCGGGCGATGTAACTCACGAACGCGTACAGAATGCCGACCTCCAGGCCACTGAGCTGGCGCTGGCCGAAACTGTAGATCACCACCATCAGCAGCAGGATGTTCATGAAATCGAGTGCCGGACGCAGCAACCAGGCATTTGCCCGCATTTCGGCGCGCCGGGCGGTGTAGTGGGCGGCATTGGTGGCGCCGAAGCGCAGGCCGAAACGCGCCGTCGCATTGCTGGCCTGCAGAACCGGCATGCCACCGATCGACTCGGCCATCTGTGCATTGATGTCACTGCGCAGCTCACGCGAGCGCGCCACGGCCGGCGCACTCCAGCGCTGGTAGAGCCAGACGATGCCCACGACTGCCGGCACCAGCGCCAGGACAATCAGCATCAGGCGCCAGTCCAGCCAGGCCATCGCGAGCATGGCGCCGGCCAATACCAGCGAGCTGTCGAGCATGACGAAAAGGACCTGGATGTAGAGCGACTTGACCGCTTCGGTATCGTTGGTCACCCGGCTGACGAGTTGCCCGGTGATCTCGGTATCGAAGAAAGCCATCGGCAGGCGCAGCACGTGTTCATAGACGTTCTGGCGCAGGCGCTGCACCGAGCGCATCGCCAGTCCCGACAGGCGCACCAGCTGCAGGTAGCGTACGCCGCTGGCAAGCCAGCCGCTGGCCACGCAGCCAGCCAGAAGCAGTGCCATGCGCGGCCAGTCGAGGTGGCGCGGCAGCAGATGGTCGTCGATCAATGCCTTGCCAAGGATCGGGCCAAGCACGTCGAGGCCGGCGGCGACGATCAGCCAGACGCTGCCCAGCAGCAGGTGGCGCCGGTCGGGCCGGGCGGCGCTGCGCAACAGGGCCAGTGCCTGGCGCACCGGCGTGCCGCTGCGCGCAAGCGCCACAGACTCAGAGCGCATCGAGACTGGCCTCGAGCTGTTGATGGCGCCACTGTGCGGCGTACCAGCCATCCTCTGCCAGCAGCGCTGCATGCGTGCCGGCGGCGACGATATGACCGCCACGCAGCACGATGATCGAATCGGCGTCGGCCACGGCAGACAGGCGATGGGTTGCGATGACCACCGATTGCCCTCGCGCTGCCGGTGTGCCGGAAGGGGCACGCCGCTCACGCAGGTGCTGCAGGATCCGGCTCTCGGTAAGCGTGTCGACTGCCGAGAGCGCATCGTCCATCAACAGCAGCGCGCTGTCGGCCAGCAATGCGCGCGCCAGAGCCACCCGCTGGCGCTGGCCCCCCGACAGGGTAATGCCACGCTCGCCGACGGCCGTCTGGTAGCCCTGCGGCCAGCGACGGATATCGTCGTCGATGGCGGCGATGCGGGCAACGGCCTCGATCTCGGCCTGGCTTGCATCGGGCCGCGCCAGGGCGATGTTTTCTGCAATCGTTGCCGAAAAAAGGAATGCTTCCTGCGGCACCCAACTGCTTGCCGTGCGCAGCGTTGCCAGGCCATAGGCGGCCAGGTCATGCGCACCCCAGACGATGTGACCCTGGGTAGGGCCGTACTGGCGCAGCAGCAGCCGGATCAGGGTCGACTTGCCACTGCCGGTGGCGCCGACGACACCCAGGGTCTGGCCGGGCGCCAGCTGCAGGGAAATGTCCGAGAGTGCCGGTTTCGCCCGGCCCGGATAGGTAAAGCCGACGGCGCGACACTGCAGCATGCCGGCAGGCGCGGCAGTAACGGTGCCGCTGTCGTCCACCGAAGCCGGCGCATGCAGCACCGGTTCGAGCCGCTCCCAGGCCGCACGGGCGCGTTCGAACAGCGACAGCACCCAACCGGCGGCAAACATCGGCCAGATCAGCTGGCTCAGATACATGCTGAAACTGGTCAGCGCACCGATCGTCAGCTGCTGCTGCCAGACCAGGTAACCACCGAGCGCAAGCGTCAACGCCGCTGCCGCCGAAAGCGTGATGCCGACCGCCGGTTCGTAGGCCGCTTCCCACCGCTGCACGGCCAGATCGGCGGCAGCGGCAGCGCCGGCAAGTGCAGAGAACCGTGCTGCGCTGCGCTGATGCATGCCGAGCGCACGAAGCGTGCGCATCGCCGTCAGGTTCTCCTGGACATGATCGTTGAGTTCGGAAAAACACCTCAGTGCCGTGGCGGATTTCAGGTGGATCTGGTTCGATATGCGCCAGAAGGCGTAAGCCATCACCGGGAATGGCAGCAGGGCAATCAATGCCAGGCGCCAGTCGACGCCGAACAACATTGCCGTGACCACCATGGCCAGGTTGACCGAGCCGTCGAAGCCGGCCAGCATGGCTTCGCCGGCCACCATCTCGATGGCATCGATATCGTTGGTTGCCAGCGCCATCAGGTTGCCGGTTCGCGTCGCCTGGTAGAACTCGGCGCCCTGCAGCGATAGCTGTCGGTACAGGCGGGTGCGCAGCATGACGCCGAACTGGTACGCCGCCTTGAACAGCTGAATGCGCCAGCCGACCCGCAGAAAATAGATTGCCATGCCGGTGGCCAGCAGCCAGCCAAGCTGCTGCAACAGGCTGGTCGTATCGAGGCGATGGGCGACCAGGGCATCGACGATGACGCCCACCCGGCGCGGCACGGTCACGCTGAGCAGCGAAATGGCCGCCAGCATGGCCGCGGCCAGGCCATAGGCGAGCCGGTGCTCCAGCACGAACGCGGCCAGCAGCCGCGAGAGTTTCACGGGCGTTGCCTGCCGGCGCGCCGGCAGGCAGCAGCCGAGTCATGCCGGCGCGGCATCTATAGCGCCACGAGACCCAGCTTGCTGGCGGTGTAGACCGCCTCGCCGCGCGAATGGACGGCCAGCTTGCGGTAAATGTTCTTGATGTGCTGTGCCACCGTATGGGCGGAGATGAACAGCGCCGCGCCGATCTCGCCATAACTGAGGCCCTTGCCGAGCAGGCCGAGGATCTGCACTTCGCGTTCGGTCAGCGCGCTGGCAATCGTTGGCACGGGTGCGGCGCCTGCCGGCAAGGACGGCGCAAGCGCCGACCCGGTCGGGCGCGCGACAACCAGTTCGCGCAGCCGCTCGCTGCGCATTCTCTGCAGGATCTTGCGCGCGATGAGGGGACTGACAGGCGAGCCACCCCGCACGACCGTGCGGATGCATTCGATGACATCGGCCGATGCGCTGTCCTTCAGCAGATAACCGGTGGCACCGGCTTCGATGCTGGCCAGGATGTGGGCTTCATCTGCAAACACGGTAATGACCAGCACATCGCAGTCGGGATGGGTGGCGATCGCCTCGCGGATCAGGACGGTGCCATCCATGTCAGGCAAGCCCAGGTCGATCAGATAGACGTCGGCGCGGGTGCTGGCGATCATCGCCCTGCCCTCTTGTCCGTCGCCTGCACAACCGACCAGGATCAGTTCGGGTGCAGCGTCGACCAGTTCGACGAAACGCTGGCGAAACTCCGGATTGTCTTCAACGATGGCAATTGTGGTTGGCATGACGGTTCGGTGACGCTTTCAGGCATGGCGCGGTGCGCGCGCCTTGCCGCAAGATATTTTATGGAAAAAGACGGTATCACCGGAAAACGCCCCGAGCGACCCGACCATGGCAACCGCATGCACGCCGGCGCGCCCTGACGTTACTTTACCCCCTGCCCTTTTTTTGCAGCCTCCAGCAGGTCGAGCCGGACCCAGTCCTTCGCTTTTGGCGGCGTGCTCATCTTGCCGATGCCGTACTTGACCATATAGTCAGTCGTCAATTGCACATGGTCGACGGTGATGTCGTAGGTCAGGCTGGCGTTGTCCATTGCCTCGCGATATTCCTGACTGCTCACCTGATTCTTGAACATCGATTCGCGCACGTATTTTTCGGCGAAGGCGGGCTTGTCGAGGAAATGCTTGGTCGCTTCGACAAAACATGCCATGAAGCGGCGCGCCACATCCTTGCGGTCGTTATAGAGTTTTTCAGTCATCACCAGCGCCCGCGTCGGTTCGCCCAGTTCAGTGTCGTACGGACGCAGGATCTCGACGCCGAATTTCTTGTTGATCGCCTGGGTGGAATACGGCTCCGACTGGCTCATTGCATCGATCTCCTTCAACAGCAGCGCCTGGTTCAGATCCGGATAGACCAGGTAGACGATCTGCACATCCTTGCCGGGTTTGTCAGACCAGGTGAGGTTGAACTTGGCAAGTTCTGCAAAGAGCAAAATTTCCTGCGGGCCGCCGCGGGTGACGCCGACCTTCTTGCCTTTCAAGCCGGCGATGCCGGCAATGTTCAGGTCGGGCCGACCGACGATGCGCACGCCGCCCTTGGCAAAGCCGGCCACCACAAAAACCGGCACGCCGCTGGCCCGGCCGCTGATTGCCGCCTCCAGCGCACTGGCAGAGACGTCGATCTCACCGGCGATCATTGCCGGCACGATGTCGAGCCCCTTGGCAAAACTGCGCTCTTCGATCTTCAGGTCGTACTTTGCAGCGATGTCCTTCATGTAAGCGACCGCGCCGTAATGCGCAAAGCGCAGGTTTCCCAGTCGAACCGTGTCGACTGCGCCAACGGTGCCCGACACCAGCAGCGCGCCGAGTGTCAGAACCAGCGCCAGAATTTTATTTTTTTGCATTACAAGTCTCCAGTGGTAGGTAAGTAAGGGCGCTTGTCGAGCGCGATGCTGCATTGTCACAGCGAGGCGCTGCAATCGACGGCAGGTGAGGTCCACGTCGTAGCAGGGGCCGCGACATCGACCGCCATCTTTTGATTTGCGCTTGCAGGGACGCCGTTCGAAAGCGGCAGGCGAACCGTCACCGTCGTGCCCTGCCCGACCTGGCTTTCAATAACGGCGCTGCCGTCGAGGTAGGCGGCGCGTTCGCGCATGCCCAGCAAGCCGTGCGTCTCGGTGTTGCCAGCCCGTTCAGGCGTGATGCCGACACCATCGTCCTTGACCGTCAGCACCACTTCCTGAGCGTCATGGGCCAGCGTGACGGCAACATGGCCGGCAGCAGCATGCTTTGCAACATTGTTCAGGGCTTCTTGCAGCATGCGAAACAACGGCACCTGCAATGCCGCCGAGATGGCCGTGTCGTCGTCAGGCAGTTCGACGGTGCTGACGACCTGGGTACGCTGCGAAAATTCCGCCACCAGTTCGCGCACCGCTTCCACCAGCCCGAGACTGTCCAAGGTGTTGGGCCGCAGGCCCGCCTGGATGCGCCGGGTGCTGTGGGTGACTTCCTTGAGCAGCGCACGCACCTTGTCGGCACTTTTTGCCACGTCGGGTATATCGGCATTGCGACGAAAATGCCCTTCGAGGACCATCGACAGCGCCGTCATGGAGGAGCCGATGTCGTCGTGCAGCTCGCGCGCGATCGCGCGTTTTTCTGCTTCCCGAACGGCCTCGAGATGGCCTGCCAGCTGGCGTACCTGCGCCGTTCGCAGCAGGATTTTTTCTTCAAGCTGGGTTGCATGCTGGTGGCGCGCCAGATCGCTGGCTTGCTGCACGCGCCGGCTGTGACGAAGGACACGCATGCTCAGCAACAGCAGCAACAGGCCGGAGGCGAGGAAAATCAGGATCGTTGCAATCGAGACTCGGTAGGCGCTTTGGGCGGACTCGTTGCGTTGCAACATGAGGCGCTCTTCCTCTTCCAGCATCGTGTCGACTTCGGCGCGAATGATGTCCATTACGTCGCGCCCGTAGTTGTTGACCATCAGACGCTGCGCCGCTTGAAAACCCTGGTCGCGCCGCACCGCCATGGTCAAATCGAGGTCGGCGAGTTTTTCAATGATCAGCGGCTCGAGCCGGGCAATGCGCTGCTGCTGATACGGATTGTCGGCGGTAAGACTTTTGAGCGTGGCAAGGTTCGCGTTGACGGCCTGCACCAGCGGCGCATAAGGCGTGAGGTACGAGACTTCTCCCGACAGAAGATAGCCACGCTGGACGGCTTCGGCTTCGCGCAGCGAGGAGACGGCCTTGGTGATGGCAACGATGACCCGGTGGGTATGCCGGATCATGTGGTCGCTGCTGGAAAAACGCTCGACGTTGCGGTAAAAAAAACCGCTCGCCGCACACAGCACGAAGCCAATCGTCAGCAGCCATGGCGTTGCACGCTGCCATACCGGTTTAACGAAATCCATCACACACTCAACTTCCCGAAAACCACGCCGACGCAGAGGCGCCGATTGTAGCATTCAGGAAATCACTTATTGATGTTTTGCATCAGAATCGCAGCAGGACGATCTGCGCTGCAACGGCTGCGCTCGATACACCGGCATGTGCTGCCTGCCGGCTATTTATTGACGGCATCACGAAACGCCTTTCCGACTGAAAACTTGACGGTTCTCGCAGCCGCGATCTGGAGTTCTGCACCGGTGCGCGGATTGCGCCCGGTACGCGCTGCCCGATTGCCGGCGGCAAAGGTGCCGAAGCCGACCAGTTGCACGGTATTGCCTTTCGAGACGGTCCTGATCACATGGTCGAGAAGCGATTCGAGCGCACGTTGCGCTGCTGCTTTGGAGAGATCGCAGTCAGTGGCAATCGCATCGATCAGTTCGGTCTTGTTCATGGTCGGCATTTCCGTGCTGGTGAAAGAGGCGTGATTCTACCATCGGCCCCCAGCCGCGCCGCCCGGTTTTTTGCTGTGCAACGGCGCCGACGGCGCTGCCCGGAACCTTCACGGTGCCGTCGCCATGCAGCGATGCAAACGCCGGTACTTACCCGGCGTGCCGGCGTCGCTCGCCATGCAGGCCTGCCGCAGGGGGCAGCGCGGCGCCGATCTCGGTGACATGGCACCAGACGCTGGATACGGCGCCGGCAGCATTGCGCAGGGGCGCATATGTCCAGCAGTAGCGCTGAATGCCGGCAGGTGATGTCAGCACGATTGCGGCGTCCTGTGCCGTTCCTGCGAGCGCGGCAGCAAACGGCTCCCGGTGCTGCGCGTAAAACGCCTGTTCCATGACTTTTTCGGCGACCATGCCGCGCAGGCTGCCGGCATGGTGTCCCGGCAAAGCGGCAAACGCTGCGTTGTGAAATAAAATCTTGCCGTTCGTGCCAAGCAGCATGGCGGGCATGTGCATGCCGCCGGCCAGATTTTGCAGCAGCAGGTTTTGCCATTCGACGGTCTCGGCCATGCTGCGCTCGGCCGTCACATCCTGCGTGAGGCTGAAAAAACCCAGCACGCGCGATTGCTCGTCACAATCCGGAAAATAGCTCACATGCAGTGTCTGTTGCCGCGCGCAATCGTTGCGCTCACGGGTGAAATGCACCGGAATTGCCGACAGTGCGCAGCCGATCTCGGAGCGCAGGCTTTCGAATGCCGCCACACCGATGACATCCTGAAGGCTGGCACCGATGTAGGGAGGCGTGCGAAATTCGTCAAACGGATCACTGGCATAGGCAGCATTGAAGAAGGCCAGGCGCAGGGCGTGATCGACGTAGGCAATCGGCATCGACAGATTGTCGGCCAGGCACGCCAGGCAGGCCAGGTCCGGCACCGGCGCGACCTGCGACGGCAGCGTCGTGGCGGGTCGCGCCGATTGCCAGACGGACGCCTCGGCGGGTACTGTTGCGGGGAACCGCCCTTGCAGGCGCCACAAATCGGTTTTCTGCTGCAGCATGCGTTGCGCCACGGCCAGGCGTGCCAGCACCGCTGCGGCATCGTCGCTTTTGATCAGCCAGTCGTCGGCACCAGCGGCCAGGATCGCATGGCTATGCGCAAGTGCACCAGCCTCGAGTATGGCGATGATGTGCGGCTGCTTGCCGCTGATCTGCGCCCGGATGCGCTGGCAAAGTGCCACGCCGTCGATTCCAGCCGGCATGCAATCGATCAGGACCACTTCGACAGGGCCCTGCCGCAAGCGGCCGAGCGTTTCGGCCAGGTCACATGCCTGCACGGTCGTATGGTCACCGGCTTGCAAGATCTGGTGCAAGGCGGCGCGCCCGATGCCGTCATTCGAAGCCACTAGCACATGCACAGGATTTCCTTGGAGTGAGTTGCCACCTGCCTGTGACGCACAGGCGCCGGCAAGACGCGTTGTTAGCCGGGTCGATGCGAAGAGTGCATCGCAGACCGATCCTACCGAGTCTGGGCAAGCCGACATTCAAATTGCTTCAAGGTAATTACTGCTGCGCCGTTCCTTACTCGATCCAGGCGCGGGCGCGGGCCAGTCCGCGCTGCCAGGCATGCAGGCGCATGCCACGCTGGTCCGCATCCATCTGCGGCAAAAAGGTGCGATCGATGCACCATTGCGCCGTCACTTCGTCGGTACCTGCCCAGAAGCCCGTGGCAATGCCGGCCAGGTACGCCGCGCCCAATGCGGTGGTCTCGGTCACGGCGGGGCGCACCACCGGCACATCCAGCATGTCGGCCTGAAACTGCATCAGCAGGTCATTGCAGGCGGCGCCGCCGTCGACGCGCAGTTCGTGCAGCCGGATGCCGGCGTCTTTCTCCATGGCGGCAAGTACGTCGACGCTTTGGTAGGCAATGCTCTCCAGCGCTGC
The DNA here is from genome assembly GCA_025356535.1 of Herminiimonas sp. GTDB lineage: Bacteria > Pseudomonadota > Gammaproteobacteria > Burkholderiales > Burkholderiaceae_D > JANXSS01. The sequence continues at coordinate 20,800 of JANXSS010000162.1, read as the reverse complement.
ACGGGCGATGTGGGCACGGCCGCTGCCACGCGACAGGCCGACGATCGTGCCGCGGGCATACGGATCCCAGTGCGGTGCGCCAAGGCCGGTGAAGGCTGGTATCAGCACCACGCCGCCGGCGTCCGGCACTTCGCGCGCCAGTTGCTCGACCTGCGCCGCACTGTCGATGATGCCCAGGCCGTCACGCAGCCACTGCACGATGGCGCCGGCCATGAAGACGCTGCCTTCGAGCAGATAATCGGTGCGCGCCGCAGCCCCAGCACCGAGCGTCCAGCCAACCGTCACCAGCAGATCGTTGTGCGAGGGGCGTGGCATGCTGCCGGCGTGCATCAGCATGAAGCAGCCGGTGCCATACGTGTTTTTCGCCATGCCCGGCTTCAGGCAGGCTTGCCCGAAGGTCGCCGCCTGCTGGTCGCCGGCGATGCCGGCAATCGGTATCGGTGCTCCGAACCAGACCGGGTCGGTCATGCAGGCAACCGCGCTGCTGGCAACGATTTCCGGCAGTACCGCGCCTGGAATATCGAACAACGCCAGCATGTCGGCATCCCAATCCAGGCTCTGCAGGTTCATCAGCATGGTGCGTGACGCATTGCTGGTGTCGCTCAGGTGGCGCCCGCTGAGTTTGAAAATGAGCCAGCTGTCGATGGTGCCTGCGGCCAGTTCGCCGCGCGCGGCGCGCTGGCGGGCGTGCGGCACGTGGTCGAGCAGCCAGCGCAGTTTGGTGGCCGAAAAATACGCATCGAGCACCAGGCCGGTGCGCTCGGCAATCTGCGCCGCATGTCCGGCCGCGCGCAAGGCGTCGCAGGCGCCCGCCGTGCGACGATCCTGCCAGACGATTGCGGGCGCCAGCGGCACGCCGGTCGCCCGGTCCCACAGAACGATCGTCTCGCGCTGGTTGGCAATTCCGATGGCGGCGACGTCCGAGGCGCTCGCCTGCGCCGTCGCCATGACCGCGCGCGCGACCGCAAGCTGCGCCGTCCAGATTGCCTGCGCATCATGCTCGACCCAGCCCGGTTGCGGAAACGATTGCGACAATTCACGTTGCGCGCTGCCGCACACCCTGCCCGCCCGGTCGAACAGAATTGCCCGCGAACTGGTGGTACCCTGGTCGAGCGCGAGGATGTAGCGGCTCATGCTGAGAGCGCGACGTGCGCGGCGATCCAGGCATCGAGCCGGGCCGCCGCGTCCGCGCCCGCGTGCAGGCCGAGCTTGGAGCGGCGCCAGAGGATGTCCGCGGCGCAGCCGGCCCATTCATGTTGCATCAGATACCGGACCTCGGCGGCAAACAGACCGGGGACGATTTCCTCGCCCAGGTCGGCCATCGACCGGCAGCCCGCCAGCAAGACCTCGGCACGGCTGCCGTACGCACGGGCCAAGCGCGCCGCAAGCGGCAGCGCCAGCCAGGCGTGCCGCTGGCCGAAGCGCGTCACCCAGGCATCGAATTCCAGCACCGAGCGGTTCGAGGGCGTCGCGCCATACAGGTCGCCACCCGGCAGGCAAGCAGCCGCCGTCCAGGCACCAGCGGTATTTTCCAGCAGCGGCGCGAGCCGGTCGACCGCTTCCTCGGCGAGCTTGCGATAGGTCGTCAACTTCCCGCCGAAAACAGTCAACAGCGGCGCCGCCGCGACATCGACGGCCAGCTGATAGTCGCGCGTCACCGTGGAGGCCGCCGCATGGTCCGCCGTGTCTTCCTGCAGCGGCCGCACGCCGGCATACGACCAGACGACGTCGGCAGGCAGCACCGGCTTTTGAAAATAGCGGCTGGCCGCCGCGCACAGGTAAGTCACTTCGGCGGCGCTGATTGCAACGGCGTCAAGCGCGTCGCCCTGCTCCACATCGGTGGTGCCGATCAAAGTGAAATTTTTCTCGTAGGGAATGGCAAACACGACCCGCCCGTCCGGATTCTGGAACAGATACGCATGGTCATGGTGGAAGAGCTTGCCGACCACGATATGGCTGCCCTTGATCAAGCGGGTGCGAATCGTCGAGGACAGTTGCGCCGTGTGCGCCAAGAACTGCCCGGCCCACGGCCCGGCAGCATTGACGACGCAGCGCGCACGCACGGTGCGATGCATGCCGTCGGCAGATTGCAGCGTTGCCTGCCAGTGCGTGGCGTTGCGCTGCAACGCCACGCAAGCGGTCCGGGTCAGGATCGTCGCACCTTTTTCGGCGGCATCGAGCGCATTCAAGACGACCAGACGCGCATCGTCGACCCAGGCATCGGCGTAGATGAAGCCGCGCCGATAGGAACGCTTCAGGGGCGCGCCGGCAGCGTGCTGCGTCAGGTCGATGCCGTGCGAGCCGGGTAGCAGCGCACGCCGCGCCAGGCAGTCGTAGAGCAGCAAGCCGGCGCGAATCATCCAGGCCGGTCGTTGGGTGCGGTCATGGGGCATGACGAACTGCAGCGGCCAGATGACGTGCGGTGCGGCGCGCAGCAGGACCTCCCGCTCAATCAGTGCCTTGCGCACCAGCGCAAAATCATATTGCTCGAGGTAGCGAAGCCCGCCATGGATCAATTTGGTCGATGCCGAGGATGTGTGGGAAGCCAAGTCATCCTTCTCGCACAGGACCGTTGACAGACCGCGACCGGCAGCGTCGCGGGCAATGCCGGCGCCATTGATGCCACCGCCCACGACCAGGAGGTCACACTTCCATGGATTCAGGTCTGGCGGCATGACGGCAGCAGGTGCATGGCAAATATCGTCGGGTAGCTTGAGCTGCGACGATACCCAATTGTTTCTCGTTTCGCAACCTGCCGGCCGTTTTGTTGCCGCCTGCGGTGGCGACTTCTGGTCCAAGCCCGGCGTTCGCTACCGCTGCCTGCGCAGCACCGGATTGGCCGACTTGGAAATGACGGCACCGCGCAGCCAGTGGCTGTTTGCTCGACGAAAGTTCGCAGCCAGTACGGCGTCATCCGTGCACGCCTGCGCGCAAAGTTGAAAAAAACCGCGCAGCTGGTCGGCCATTGTTCCCAGGCCGATTCCGGCCCACGGGTCGAACGGTGCCCGGGCGCACGGTGCCCAGGGCGCCCGTTCGCGCGCATCGGTAGCCCTGCCAAGCAGTCTTGCGCCCCGGTTCGTGTCTGCATGCAAAGGTGCTGCAAGACCGCGGGCGCCAAAATATGCCTCCAGCAGGCGCAGCGCGTCAGGTGCCAAACAAACCGTGCGCACGCTTTTATCTGCGCGGCGCAGTTGCAACTGCCAAGCCTGGTGTGGCTGCTGCGGCGCTTTGAGGTCGTCGACGGTAGCGCGCACCAGATCACCGAGGCGCGCATTACTGCAGCGCAGCAAGTCAATGGCCACCTGCAGTCGAAGATTTGCCGAAGTTGGCGGCAGGCGACGCTGCACGTCTTCGATGATTTGCCAGGCATGCAAATCGAAACGCCGGGTCGAGCGCGACGGGCCGGGCAGTACAGGCCGCGCTGGCTGGTTGTCGCTGGCCTCCCATGGCGTCGACCTCAGGTATCGGTGACTGACCAGGAAACGGTACAGGCAACGCAGCACGCACAGCGCATGCGCCTGGGCACTCGGACTCAGCGGGCCTTCGAAAGGTCGCCAGAGCGCACTGTCCCTGGCGCGTGCGCGTTGGCCGCACCAGCGTGCCTCTGGCGCTTTTAAAAACGCGATGTAGGCGCTGCAGTCCTGCGGCGTCAGCGCCGACAGCGCAGTGCGCCGCTCGATCATCAGCCAGAGCAGAAAACGCTCTGCCTCTTTCCAGTAAGCGCGTTGAGTATTTGAAAGCTTGTCGAGAAGGCTCCATCCGGGCACTGGCAGCATCACAAGCCGCGCTACGGTCGGCTCGCCCGGCAGCGCCACAGCGGCCGAACCAGCGGAAAACGGCACCTGAGATGGCAACGGTGGTGCAGGTTCCGGTTGCGCCTTGCGCGTGTTGCGCTGGCGCACGCCGGCTTGCAGCCAGCAACGTACGGCTTCGACATCGTTGCGGGCGGCGATCTGGCATTGCGTCGGCGGTGCGCGCAAGGGGCCGCCCACCTCCATGGAAGGCAAGGATCCAAACTGGCGGCGCAACGGCGCAATCGAAGGTACGCTTGGCGACGATGCGCGCCCACCATCGGCCGGATCCACATCGCTTCGGTTGGGTTGCGCACTGCTCGGCCTGCAACCGGTGTCCTTGTACAACCTGCCATGGCCGCAGGTGGCCAGTTGTTCCTGGCGCGGCAGCGCCGCGGCGATGCGACCCGCCTTGATGGCACCGATGCCGTCAATTCCGGCGCGCCATCGGCTACCGCGTTGCCGCATGCGTTCCAACAGGTCGTCGGTCCGTATCAGTCCGGCAGTGGCAAGTCGATTTGCCAGGCGCGGCTCGAGCCAGTTGCCAATCAGGTCCTGCGGCAAGGGCAAATCCTGCGCAACCTGCTGCAGCCAGTTCAAGGCGTCGAGCTGGCGGGCCACGAGCCTGGCACGTCTGCGCGTGCGGGCACCGAAATGCTGCTCGTACAGGCCGAACTGTTCGGCTTCGGAAAATCCATCAAGCTTTTTTTCCGCCACAAAGTCAGCCAGCGGGGGATGCCCGGCATTGCCAAGGTCAGAATTGGTGAAGTCCATCATCACCAGGCGGGCAGTGCCTGGACGCCGGTGTCGCATCGATGCAACGGCGAATGCGTGCCGGATATGATCGATGGCCAGCTTGATTTCCTGCGCCGTGCCAGGCCTGTTGTCGATGCCCAGATAGCGGCGCCAGCTCGTTTGCAAATCGACGCCTTGCAGGAGTGCACGCATGAACGCAAACTCGCTGGGCTGCAGGATCGATGGCTGCGCCCGTACATTGTAGGCGGCGCAATTCACTCCGGGTACCGCATAACCTTCTGATTTCATTAAAATAAATTAGTGTCGGTGTCGGATGGCGCAATGAGCGTTCAAATCTTCTTACCAATGATAATGGATGTTCCAGTATCAGCGCCGCATTTTTAGCGGGTGCCTTTACGTATATGCATGAAGTTTAGTTGCTTGTTGTAACTATCTGGTTGCGATAAATTACCAAGAGTAGCAGGTGCCGTGGGCACTTGATTTTTCTCGAGGGATAGTCATGCAGCGCTTTTTCTTGCAGCTTACGATGCTTCTGGTTTTCGCCATGCCGGTGCAGGCCGGAATGCTGGCAAGCGAGGCCATTGAAATCGATCGGATCGTCCAGAAGAATCCGCGGCAGGCGGCAGCAGAGGCCCATCTGCTGCTGCAGCAAGCCAGCATCAAGAACGACAAGACGATGCAGTTGCGGGCCTTGCGTATTCTTGCAAATGCGCATTCGCTTCTGGGCGACATGTTCGTGCTCGGCGAAGATATCCCCCGCGGCGAGCGGCTGGCGCGCGAACTGAACAATCCCCAGGCATGGATCGAATTCGTGATTGCCCGGGCAAATGATGCGCAGCTCGCCGGACAGTTTCCCAAGGCAGACAAGCAATACGCTGAAGCACTCGCGATGGCGCAAAAGTCGCAGTTACCCTTGGGGCTGGCGCTGAGTTAAGCAGCCCTCGTCAATGCTGCGCTTGACCGGGGCCTGAAAACCAATGTCGTCATCTATGCAACCAAAGCCTACGATCTGTTTGAAAGCCAGGGTGACCTGCGCGGCATGGCGCAAATGCTGGCAGCACTTGGCATCCACAGCGGCGAACCAGCACGTACGGTCGAATACCTTGAACGTGCAGCCGACATGTTCGAGGGCGGCTTCATTCGCTGGGACGCAGCCGTTGTCAACTACTACCTTGGCGCTGCGCTCTATCGCAACCGTGACTATGCAAAGGCGCGGCTGTACCTGCAAAAAGCGCTGCTCGGCGCACAGGAATTGCGGGTGCCCGTCAACGCCGCGTATGTGGATTATTACCTCGGCCGCGTCGACTTAGCCGAGCGCAACTTTGCGGGCGCCCTGGAACATTGGGACAAAGCGATGCCGATCTTCACGCAGGCGACCGACTTGCCGGCAATTTTCGAGACACAGCGCTTTCGCGCCGATGCATTGTCTGCCTTGGGTCGCACGGCGGAAAGCCAGAAGGCACTCGAACAGGTGCGCATCGCCGCAGCATCGGTCAAGACGCTGGAACTCAAGGGAAAGTCCCTGGCCCGGACAAACCGTCTGCAAGGCCCGTTGACGGAGTACCAGCTGGCTTATCAGGAAATGCTCGGTACCCCCGACCAGAAACATGGCGAGCTGCCGGCTTACATGACGGCCAGCGTGGCCGAAGCAAAGTTTGACGCCAAGCTGCGCGAAACCGAAAATGCGCTCTTGGAAGAACAGCAAAAACGCACGTCGCTCGAGCGGGTGACGCTGGTGCTGGCGCTTCTCGGATGCATCGCAGTCCTGATGCTCGGCGCCTTTGTTCTGATCCGGCAGATCCGGCAAAAGCGTCAGTTCGCCAACCTGGCCATGCGTGACGAGTTGACGGGCTTGCGCAATCGCCGCAGCATTCTTGAATTTGCCCGCGTTCAATTCGGCATGCGCCTGACGCTAGGCACGCGACTGTTCATTGCCATCATCGATCTGGATCACTTCAAGGCAGTCAATGACCAGTACGGACACGATGTCGGCGACGCTGTCCTAATCGGGTTTGCAAACGCATTCCACCGGCACTTGCGCAGCAATCATGTAATTGGTCGGTTCGGCGGTGAGGAATTCATGCTGATCATGCCGGATACCCGCGAAGACCAGGTCTTCGACATCTTTGAGCGACTGCGCGAGATCGTTGGCGAAATGGTCATTGCCGGTGTACCAGCGTCGCACCGTCTGTCCTTTAGCATGGGCGGTTCCGAGGCACGCGCTGACACGGGCACGGTCGAAGCGCTGATCAAAGAAGTCGATCTGGCTTTGTATCGCGCCAAGGAAAAAGGGCGCGACCGTTGCGAAATTTATCAAGGCGGCCTGCAGGCGACCTACGACAGCAACGTCCAGCGGGCCCGACCACCTGGCCATGCCCCGCTGGCCTATGCGCCTGCGCCGCACATCCAAGCCGTTAAAGCGCCCGTTCGCAATCTTTCTTAGGTGGCTTGTCGCGCGGTTCGCCGTTGGTGTGCGCAGTCGGCAAATGCTGGCCTGTCTGATTCGGTCTAGCCCAGTACCGTGAGAACTTTTGGGACGCCTGATTCGCGTCTCATGCATCTTCCGCCAAAAATTCCCATTCAAAAGTCGGTGGATCAGCCGGTCGATTGCGACCGGCGCCGCCGCACTTCAGGCCGCAATAGTTGAAAGTGAGAACGTTTGGGACAGGCATGTAGCACGCTTCCCGGTCGGCCAGCCGCCAGGCCACACACCGCGGAAGATTCAATCCCGATCGAGGCGGGCTCGGGGCAGGGTTGGTTGGCTCGGGCGTTCATGGTCGATAGCCGACGCTGGATCGACTGATCGCCGCTACCAGTGCAACCGCCCGATATCTTTTACAAGCATTACGGTAGTAGGCGCCGCAAGAATTTGGATGCCAGCACATGAGCCTTTTGCGACAGGCGACGGGCGACAGGCGGCAATGTGGTGGATTGGCCATCCTGGCTTCGTCGCTCTTGAACAGCTTTGAAAGGAAGCCCGCGATCTGCTCGGCCGACCCATCTGCATGCCCCGCAGGCGTCATGCAGGCGCGCGTTGCGACGCGTGGAATGCGATTCCTACGAAGATTGCGGATTTTTAGAATATTTTGCGTAGTGGCGATGTATGGAGTTGTACCGTACAACTTTTCCGGTCACAACTTGCATTTCTTTTGGCATCGCAACAGACCGGGCGGGCATGGTGTGCTGGCGTTTTAGATGCCATAAATGTTTGGCGGTGAAATGCCCTGCCCGGCACAGCACGGGCCTGTGCCGGCAGCCAACTGATTGCGTCTTGCGCTGCAGGTCCGCTTAATTCTGCGAGTGGCTGTCGGCGACGAAACATGCGTCGCGCAAGTTGTACCGTACAACTCTTAGTCGAATAAACCGGAGGAGATGAAGGTTCGAAGTCGCGCCAATCCTTGCTCGTTCAAGACATGCTTGCCGAAGCGCACCGCAACACGCTCTGCATCAACGTGGATTTCGGCCACGATTTTTTTACCGTGACGCACCGATTCGACCTGGACTGCGGGGGACATACCACCAGTTAATCGATCAAACACATGCTTACCTGTCCAAGTGCCGGCAGGCGCTTTGGCCAACTCTTTTATGGTCGACAAAACCCCCTCCCGGTCGGCAACCAATGCGTCGGAAAGCGGTTTGGCCCAACGGTACTGGAGTTCAAGCGGCGACTTGAAGGCAGACACAACCGCAGGATCGAGGTCGGCCAGGCGTAGCGCCTTGCTCAGGTTGCCCGGATCGATACCAAGCTCCCTTGCTAGTTGCTCCCGCGACGAAAACAGGCCGTCAGCCAACGCTTGCCGGTACATCATGCCCTGCTCCCATGGCGACAGGTCGGCGCGCGCGCGATTCTCGCGATCCATTTGCTTGAACAGGTCCGCGTCGCTCAAGGATTCAACAAGAGCCAGCACCGGGAGATCCAACTGTGCACATGCGCGATGACGCCGATGCCCGAAAATGATCTCGAATCGCTCACCTTCGCTGCCCGCAGGCCGCACTTTTATCGGCTGCACGTTGCCATGAGACAGTGAAATCTCTTGCTTGAGCTCTTGGAACGCGGTGTTCTCGAAACTCGCGTCGATACGATTGGCCCAGCGCGACGGCACCACTTGCGACGCATCGAGTAGCAACACTGGCAAGCCGCCTTCAAACTGCCGTAACCGCCCCTCCAGAATCGCAACCCTTTCGTTGCTTTCTTTCATAAGGCTATTGACCATCAGCATCTGGCCGGGACCGGTGCGCATTGGATTGGGGTTCAAGCCCTGCTCACCCTTTGCCGGCACGACCAAGTCCTGGGTCTTCTTTGCAAGACGCTCTTTCATCGACATTTCAAACCCCTTCGCTCAGTTGGCTAAGCCAGGCATTGCGTATCGATACTTCGACGAGATCGGCAACCCGGTCGTAAGCATCCCGCGCGCGGCTGTACGTCTTCATGTTGCCTTCATAGCGGCTGATATCATAGACCGTACCGAACTCTGCAGAGCTCGACGACGTCACTGCCGTTTTAGGAATTTCAACTGGAAGCACTTTTTCGCCATATGTCGCTGCGATCCACCCGCGCACAACATCACTTGCCACATCCGACGAATCTACCCTGGCAAGCAACACATGAATGAAATCGAAGCGTTTTGCAATACCCGCATTTTCAACCAGATTCGACGCCAGATCCGAAAACAAACTCCAGAACTGCGCCGAGCTGGCAAAGTCGAGCGCATTGGGCGGCAGTGGCACCAGCAGTCCATCGGCGGCCATGAAGGCATTGATGGTGACATAGGAAAGCGACGGTGGCGTGTCGATGATGATCACATCATAGTCGTCGCGTACGTCCTCGAGACCGAGGTTCAACACATCCCAGAACTGGAAGGAGGGATCTTTCATTTGTCGAGACGGCAACACGAACTCCGCCGAAAACAGGCTTGACGACGCTGCAACCAGATCGATGCCATCCCAGTAAGTCGACTGAATCGCAGGGCGGATCGTATCGGTTTCACCGTAGGCGAGCGGTGCGATGGTTTGATCTTCCGTAACTTCCGTGTCAGGCATGATGCCAAACAGCGTCGTCAATGACCCTTGCGGGTCCGCATCGATTGCCAGCACCCGGTGTCCGCGCAGGCTCAAGCCCTGCGCAAGTACCATTGCCGTCGTCGTTTTACTGACACCCCCCTTGAAATTACCGACGGCAAGTGTCACTGCCCTGGCACCCGCCGGCCTGCGATTGACAAGCCGGTAGTGCTGCACCCAAAGCCGTGCATCGACCAGAGTGAATTCGCGGCGGGTACCCTTGTCATTCAAATGCCCACCTGGCAAATCCCCTTTGCTGATGCGATAGGTGACCTGTCCCTTGTCGATGCCGCACAGCGCGGCCAACTGGGTAATCGAAAATACTGGTGCCGCTTTTACTGTGTTCGGCGCCAGCATTCGGCTACGGATCTGGTTGACCATGTGTGTGGCACGCTCAGCCTGATCAACAATATCGCTAATGGTTATTTTTTCCGGCAACTTCATGGTCAGCTCAGCCATATGCTTTCTTCTGGTTATGTATCCAAGGAGCATTCTACGTGAACAAGAATATTCGGAGTAGGAACTTATCTCAGAGGATTTTCGCAAAGGCTTTTGTTTTGCTGTATCGCAATTAAAAGCCACATATTTCTATATAGAAAAAATCCGGAGGCTATAAGAACTATAAACCCCTTTAAACCTTTAAATACTATAGGGTCCAGTTATACTATTATAATCAACGGGTTACAGCGGTTTTGGTGAGCTCATTTGGGAGTGTTAGTGAGAGGATTTGGGACTAGAAGTGAGAACAAATGGGAAGTTTGGTGAGAGGATTTGGGGCGAGAGGTGAGTGGATATGGGAGTTGGGTCAAAAGTTATCCACAGGCGCTTAAGCAGCGAAGGTGAGACAAATTGGGAGAAGAAGTGCCCGTTTCATTAGGTGAGTTTGCATATTCTTGTGGCTCACTATAAACTTCCGCAATGACAATGATCGCACTCACATGGAAGCTGCATGGCAAAGCCAAAAGCGCCTGAGCGGGAAGCTTTGGTTGCATCCACGCCGCTCTTATCAGGGGAGCTGGATTATCTTCTTCGAAAGCCGGTCAACACCCTTGCGATCGTTCCAAAATCCGAGCGCATCACGCTAACCGCAAGAAAGATCTACAACGTGATGTTGCATCACGCACAGCGCCAAGGGGTAGGCCAGGACGTCTATCGTGTTCAATTCAAAGCAATCGCAACAGGCATCGATTTTCATTCGAACAACACCGAAGTCATTAAACAGTACTTCCGCCAGATGGCAACGACCGGCGTGGAGTGGCAGTCGCCGACCACCGGCGAGGGTGTTGCATGGAGCGTTTCGGCGCTGATTGCCCATGCTGCCTTGATCAAGCAGGGCAATGAGTTGATCCTGGAGTGGAGCTATGCGCCGAACATCAAGCATGAATTGCTGGATCCCCAACGTTTCGCCAAGATGTCACTGCAAGTCCAGGCCGAACTCAACACCATGCCTGCGCTTGCGTTGTATGAGATTTGTTGTCGTTATGTTGACAACCCGAGCGGGCTGACGGCACGTCAATCATGGGCTTGGTGGCGTCCGGTGCTGACCGGCTCGCCCGACAGCGCCGCTGCGGCCTATCTCGAGTACAAGATCTTCAATCGTGATGTGCTGAAAAAAGCGATCCGGAAGGTCAATGAAGTTTCGGATCTGGAAATCGAACTGGTCGAACACAAACAGGGCAGGGCAGTCCAGGATCTACAATTTCGCGTGCATCGCAAAGTGCCACTTAGGGTTGCGCAGGACCATGCGATCGCACCGGTTGACCTGAAAACTATCGGCAATGCAATCAAGGCAGGCATCGCGCAAGACCGTGCTGAGCGCCTGTTGATCAAACATGGCGCAAAGGCAATCGACGAGGCTCTTGCAACCATGCAGAGCAGGCATGAACAGACCCACCGTGATCCGGTGCGCAGTCCGGAAAAATATCTGATCACGTTGCTTGAGTCCGGCCAGTTCAGCGCTGCGCAAGCGCCCGCTGCACAAGTAACGCCGAAGCCGTATGACAGCAAGGTGCAGCGCCTGAAATTGATCGAACAGTTTTTTGCGGGTAAGCGCAACGAATTGCAGGCAATGTTCCAGGAAATGGATGCGCAGCAACAACAGCAATGGATTGCACGCTTTGCCGAAGACGGATTGCCCAACAACGATGCTGTAAAAAAAACATTCATGCGCAAGGGCATTGCAAGTCAAATTGTACGGCCGGTATTTCTAAAGTACCTGGGCAATGCAGTCTGGGAAGAAGGGTGGGATCGGCCAAGTGATGCTGACCTGGTGGAGGTAGCATTGCATTTGGTAAACCAGACGAATCCTTGACATCTGGTGTGTCAGGTTGCCGTATTGGATTGCAGCGGCTCCATTGAAGCTACTACCGGCAAACGCCGAGGTGGCATTCCCATGACAGGCTTGGGCACACGTTTAACCAATGTGGTCGCGCTTACTGGATCGTTCGCGTGATTGTCACACGGCCTTTGGGGACTTTTTTGGTTTTGCCACGCGCCGGCTTTTCCAGCAGATAATGTTCGGTTGACTTGCGCTTTCGGTGGCCCATGAACTCTCCGACAAGCTCGATCGATGAGCCGGCGTTGAGTTCGCGCACTGCAAACGAGTTGCGCAGTGTGCGGCCGCCAAGGCGTTCTACATCGATCCCAGCACGTTCAAAAGTTGCCTTGACTTGTCGATAGACCGTTGCCTTGTCGAGCACACCGCCTTGCAGGGTCGCCGGGAAGAGTAGGGGACCCGGTATCTTGAGGGCAGTGCGTTCCTGTTTCCACGCATTGACTTCGTGCACTGCAAAGGCGCGCAGTTGGGTTTGATGCCAGCGGCTGGTACCGGCCGTCGAGGCGGGCGAAACTGTTACGGCAAGGCAACCGGTCGCATCAACGGTGCCCAGGCTGTCGGTGGTGATGCCGATAATTTCCGATACCTTCAAGCCGGCCCCCAGCATCATTGCCTGCATGGCCCGGTCGCGGCGGCGTTTCCAACCTCGCTGGTGTTGCGGGCCGATTATTTCACCCGGGTGCGGCAGCCGCGCTGTTGGCGCCGGCGGCAACGCCAGCATGAACGCCGCATGTTCGGCTTCGGTCATCGCGACCTTGTCAAGGTCCTTGCCGCGCAATTTCTTGTCGTTGCTTTTATAGATATCGAATGCCGCATGCCTGGCCGGGTTGGGATGCACTTGCAAGTGCTGGAATACCCGCTCCAAGATGCGCAGGTAGCGAATCCGGATACTGCTGTTGAGATCTTTTTTTGGCGTCTTCAAACCGTTTGGATCAGTCGCGGCAGACGTGTTCTCAAGGAAGGCCAGAATGTGGCTATTGCTTACCTCGAGCAATTTAAGATCGCGCTCGCCAAGCCAGCGCAGGAACTTTCCAAACATCAAAATATAGATGCGCGCCGAGCTCGCACGCATTGCTGCTGGCATAGAAACCGGGCCTGCAGCAAGCTTGCGCCTGCCCAGCAATTGAAACTCCGGGCTCAATACGAAGGCCTGGAAGGCAACGAGCGGCTCGGTTTTCCAAACGTCCAGATTGTCGAATAGAGAAGTCATGATTTATTATGCAACTAACGGTTATTGTTCCATTTTCTGGCTAGTGGTTTTGGTGCTGCTGGGCTTCGGGTTGCTCTCAAGGTTTGTTAGTTGCGTATATTACAGGTGGATTACAAAACCTGCGAAATTTGCGCGTCGCATAGCCAAGGAGGCTCATATTATTATTGATGTCAACCAACAGCAGTGCGCCGGCGTTAAGCACGCAGCAAGACAATAACCTCGTTGCCTGCACTTTCAACCTGATAGGACTTACCATGAACAAAGTAATCGTTGCCCTGATCTCCGGTCTCTTCGCTGCATCGACGTTCGCTGCCGCACACACTGCAGCACCTGCGGCGGCTGCCTCGCCAGCAGTTGTCAAAGCTGAAGCAAAAGAAATGAAGACCGATGTTAAAGCCGATGCCAAAGAATCGAAAGCTGTTGCAAGCGCCGATGCAAGCGTTGCAAAAAGCGAAACCAAAGCCGGCGCGAAAAAAGCCAAGGCACATGCCAAGTCGACCAAGACAAAAGCAAAAGCACGCGCCAAGGCAGCTAAAGTCGAAGCAAAAGAAGCCGCAGTTGCACCGAAGTAATTCGGTCAGGTTTGAGCTAAAGCGGGGTTTCCCCGCTTTTTTTACGCCTGATGCGTTGATCGACCTGCTCGCCCAGCACACCTCGCGCCCCCCGAATTACCAACCGAGAACCGCGCCGTCAGTGCGTGATTCCGTCCCGCCGCACAATACCCCTGCCGCATCGCGCCAGATGATCTGCCCTCGTCCAAACGCCAGGCGATTGTTTTGCCAGTTGACTTCGTGCCCCAGCGCGCCCAGGCCGCGAAACAGGTGCTCGCCTGTCGTGCGCTCGATATTGACGGTTTGACCGGCTTCCCATTCCCAGCGCGGCGCATCGATCGCCGCTTGCGGGTTCAGGTGAAAATCAACCGTGTTCATTACCATCTGCACATGACCTTGCGGCTGCATGAAGCCGCCCATGACGCCAAACGGGCCAATGGCTGCGCCATTCTTTGTCATGAAGCCGGGAATGATGGTGTGGTACGGGCGCTTGCCTGGCCCGATGCAATTCGGATGCGTTGCATCGAGCGAAAAATTGTTGCCGCGGTTGTGGAGCGCTATGCCGGTGCCCGGCACCACCATGCCGCTGCCAAAACCCATGTAGTTGCTTTGAATGAACGACACCATGTTCCCTTCGCCGTCGGCGGTACTCAGATAGACCGTGCCGCCCGGTGCGGGGGTGCCGGCCAGCGGAACGTGCGCCATCGGACCGATCTGGCGCCGCCGTTCGTCGGCATACGCCTGCGACAGCAGCTCTGCAACCGGCACCCGCATGTGGCCTGGCTCGGCGATATGCGCCAGGCCATCGGCAAAAGCCAGCTTGATCGCTTCGATCTGCCGGTGGTAGGTAAGGATGCTGTCGCGCTCACCGAAATCGAACCCTTGCAGCAGATTTAATGCAATCAATGCAACCAGGCCATGGCCGTTCGGCGGTATCTCCCAGACGTCGTAGCCGCGGTAATTGACGCTGATCGGGTCAACCCAGTCGACGGCGTAGGTCGCAAGGTCGGCTGCGCTCAAATGGCCGCCCGCGGCCTGGACGCAGGCGACGATCTTCTCGGCCAGTGCACCTTGATAGAACGCTGCAGCGCCGCTTTCTGCAATTGCCTGCAGGCTTTGTCCATGCCCGGGCGAGCGCCAGATTTCACCGGCCAGGGGCGCACGCTCGGGGGCGAAGGTATCGAACCAGGGCTGGAAATGCGACCCTTGCAAATTGGCGCGAAACAGTGCCGTCGCCTGTTGCCAGGCGTAAGCCACCGACGGCGAGACCGGAAAGCCGTCGTGGGCATAACCGATCGCGGCCGCCAGCGACTGGGTGAGCAGCAGACGCCCAAAGCGCGACGCCAGCGCCGCCCACGCCGCCGGCGTACCCGGCACCGTGACAGGCAGCGCACCGTACTTTGGCATGGTCGTGTGGCCAAGCGCCTGCATGCGCGCCGCTGTTGCCGCCGCTGCGGCAGGCCCGCTTGCATTGAGGCCGTGTAGCTTGCCACCGTGCCAGACCAGCGCGAAGGCATCGCCGCCAATGCCGTTGGCAGTCGGTTCGAGCACCGTCAGGGCCGCTGCCGTTGCAATCGCCGCATCGATGGCGTTGCCGCCGGCCTGCAGAATCTGCATGCCGGCCTGGGCTGCCAGGGGTTGCGATGTCGCCACCATGCCGCGGCTGCCGTAGACGACATTGCGACGGGAAGAATACGGATAATGTTGCGCATCAAAAGACAGCATGTCGGATACTTTCGATAGTAATGCAGTGGAAAAGCCAGGTGTCCGGCTGGACCGCTGCGGCGCGCAAGGTAGCCCGGACTGCCTGGTCCGGGCTACCTGCGACGCGGGTCGAGCGCGTCGCGCAAGCCGTCGCCCAGCAGGTTGAAGGACAGTACCAGAAGGAAAATCGACAGGCCGGGCCAGATCGCCATCCAGGGCGCGTTGTCGACATAGTTCTTGGCCGTATTTAACATGCTGCCCCAGCTGGGTGCCGGCGGCTGCTGGCCCAGGCCGAGAAACGACAGGCTGGCCTCGGCAATGATGGCTGCGGCAATCGCCAGTGTCGCCTGGACGATCAATGGCGGCAGGATATTGGGCAGCACATGGCGCAAGGCGATGCGCCAGTGCGGATTGCCTACGGCACGCGCCGCTTCAATATAATCTTCGACCTTGACTGCCAGCACCTGAGCACGCGTTAGCCGGATGAAGACCGGCGTGGCCGATACGCCGATGGCAACCATGGCATTGGACAGACTCGGCCCCAGAAAAGCTGCCAGGGCAATGGCCAGAATCAGGAACGGCACGGCCAGCATGGCGTCGGTCAGGCGCGACACCAGGGCATCGGTCCAGCCGCCGACGTAGCCGGCCAGCAGGCCAATCGGCACGCCAAGCGCCATCGAGATCGACACCGATACCAGCCCCGCCAGCAAGGAGGCACGGGCACCCCAGACCACGCGCGAGAGCACGTCGCGGCCAAGCTCGTCGGTGCCGAACAGGTAGGCCGAAGATGGCGCCTTGCGCACGGCCTTCCAGCTCGTGGCAATCGGATCATGCGGCGCAATCCAGGCCGCCAGCAGTGCGACGGCAATAAACAGCAGCACGATCGCCATCCCCAGCATGGCGCCGCGGCGGCGCAGCAGACGGCGCCAGGCGCGCCGTGCCGGCGTTTCCTGCCGTGCCGAGGGGTCGAGTGCGCCAGCCGCAACGGCGGGCGCCACGGCCCTGCCAGGGCTGCTGCCGGACGTATTGGAGGTCATCGTCATGTCAGCCCCGCAGGCGCGGGTTGACGACGAAATACGCCATGTCCGCAATCAGGTTGAGCAGGATATACACCGACGAGGTAAACAGCACCACGCCTTGCACGACGGCGTAATCGCGGTTGAAGACGGCGTCGACGATGAGCTTGCCGAAACCGGGAATCGAAAACACCTGCTCGGTCAGGACGGCCCCGGAGAGCAGGGTGCCGAATTCGAGCGCACCAAGCGTAATAATTGGTGTTAGCGCATTGCGCAGCGCATGCTTCAACACCACGGTTGTCTCGGCCAGGCCCTTGGCGCGGGCGGTGCGCACGTAGTCGGCGTGCAAGACCTGCAGCATGGCGCTGCGGGTATGACGCATCAGCACCGCAGCAATCGCATTGCCGAGCACGAATGCCGGCATGATCATCGCCGCCAGGTTGGCCCTGATGTCCTCGAACGGACTCACGTAGCCGGACGCCGGCAGCCAGCCGAGCGAGACCGAAAACAGCAGGATCAACAGGATCCCGAGCCAGAAGTTCGGCGTCGACAGGCCCCACAGGGCCAGCATGTTGGCGGCGTAGTCCCATGCCGAATCCTTGGCAACGGCCGAGACGATGCCGGCCGGTATGCCGATTGCCAGGGCGATCACCATCGCCAGCCCGGCCAGCTCCAGCGTCACCGGCAGCTTTTGCAGGATCAGTTCCCGCACCGGCTGCTGGATGCGCAGCGACTCGCCCAGGTCACCGTGCGCCACGCCGGCGATCCAGTAGCCGTAGCGCACCGGCAGCGGCGCGTCGAGGTGCATTTTCTGATGCAGGTAGGCGATCACCTGCGGGTCCTGGTCTTCGCCGGCCAGGATCACGGCCGGGTCGCCCGGCAGCAGCTGTTGCAGGCAAAAGATGATGATGGTGACGAAAAAGATCGTCGGTATGACTGCTGCCAGGCGTTTCAGGAAATAGGTCAGCATGCCGGGCCTACATCTTCAGGCCCTGCAACCGCACCAGGCCGTCCGGCACGGTGCGCACGCCGGTGAGCTTCTTGTTATAGGCCCACAGCCAGTGGCGGTGATACAGGTACAGGATCGGGCGCTCCTTGACGATCTCGGCAGCGATCTGCTCGAACAGCTTCATGCGCTGGCCGACGTCGAGCGTGCTGCGCGACTTCGTCAGCAGTTCGTCGACTGCCGGCTTGCAAAAGCCGGGGTAGTTCAGGGGTTGCTTGCAGCCGTAAAAGCTGAACAGGTTGCCATCCGGGTCGGCGCGGCCGCTCCAGTTGAGCAGATAGGCATCGAACTGCCCCTTGTCGGCCAGGTTGAGCGAGGTGGCAAATTCGGTCGAGGCGATCTTGATGTCGAAACCGGCTTCCTTGGCCATTGCTTGGACGACCTGCGCGACCTTCTGGCCGTCGGCGGTGGTCGGCGTCATCAGCGTGAAACTCGGGTTGGGCACGCCGGCTTCCTTCAGCAAGGCCTTGGCGCGGGCGATATTGCGCTTGGGGATCGGATTGTTTTTTGCATAGAACTGGTTCGATGGCGACACCCACTGATTGCCGACCTCGCCCTCGCCGTCGAAGGCGACCTCGACGATGCCGTCACGGTCGATGGCAAGCTCGAGCGCTTCGCGCACCCGGGCGTCGCGCCCGAGCGGATTTTTCTGGGCCAGGTCGCTCTTGCCGGTATTGATCGTGATGCCCTGGTAACCCAGCTCGGTGATCCTGGCCACCGCGAAGCGGTTCTCGGCTTTCAATGCCGCGATGTCGGAGGAGGCGACCCGCTCGATGAAATCAAGCTGGCCGGCACGCAGGTTGGCCAGGCGCACGGTGGAGTCGACGATCGGCTGATAGACGACCTTGTCGAAGTGAATGGCGCTTTTGTTCCAGTAGTTGGCAAAGCGCTCGACGACGATGCGGTCCTGCGCGACCCGCTCGGCGAACTTGAACGGACCGGAGCAGACCGGCTTGCTGCCGAAGCCGGTCGGGTTGGCCGCTGCTGCCTTGGGCGAGACCATCATGCCGGCGCGGTCGGCCAGCACCGACAGAAGCGGCGCAAACGGCGCCGACAGCACAAGTTTCGCGGTCAGCTCGTCGACCGCCTCGACCGAGGTCACCGGCAGCAGTTCGCCGCGCCGGTTGGAGCCGGCCAGATTCTTGTGGCGTTCGATATTGAACTTGACCGCCGCCGCATCGAATTTTTCGCCATCATGAAACGTCACGCCGGGACGCAACTTGAGGGTCAGGGTCTTGCTGTCGGCCGACCATTGATAGGAGGTCGCCAGTTGCGGCACGATGGCCAGCTTTTCATCGATGTCAAAAAGCTTGTCGCAGAGCGAGGCGAACACGATGCGGCCGACGAAACTGCGCGCCAACGTCGGGTCGAGTACGTCCGGGTCTTCGGCCAGGCCCACGCGCAGGGTTTGTGCAGCAGCGCTGCCGGCGCCGGCCAGTGCAAGCGTCAGGCCGATTGCCACCAGGAGCGTGCGGGCACGCCGGCCATCGTTGAAAAAAAAGGACATGGATCAGGGTCTCCTGGATGCGCGGGGGCCGGCACGGGACCCCCGCGATATTGAATCGGAATCGCACGGCGCAACGCTGCAGGGCGCGGGTCTCAGCATGGCGCGCGCTCCGCTTGCGGCAGGAACGCGGCCTGCAGGTATGCCAGCCGCTGGTTTGCCCCCGGCGGCACGGCAGCCGGCTGCAGCGCGGCCGGCAAGGCGATCTCGCGCCAGAAATGGCAGGCAACCGTATGACCATCCTCGCCTGCAAGCTGAGGCACTTCATCGGCGCAGCGTTGCCGGGCATGCGGGCAGCGGGTGCGAAAGCGGCAGCCGGAAGGCGGTGCGATCGGGTTTGGCACGTCGCCTTGCAGCAGCACGCGCGCGCGCACCCGGCCGGGTTCGGGCAGGGGAATGGCCGACAGCAGCGCATGCGTGTACGGATGGCGCGGCTGCGCAAACAGGTTGTCCTTGTCGGCATGCTCGACGATCTGGCCCAGGTACATCACCGCCACATGCGAGGCGATGTGCTTGACGACCGCCAGATCATGCGCAATGAAGACATACGACAGGCCGAGCCGGCGCTGGAGATCCTGCAGCAGGTTGACCACCTGCGCCTGGATCGAGACATCCAGGGCCGACACCGGCTCGTCACAGACGATCAGGCGCGGCTCGACTGCGAGCGCGCGGGCAATGCCGATGCGCTGGCGCTGGCCGCCGGAGAATTCATGCGGATAGCGTTGCAGGTATTGCGGCGCCAGTCCAACCAGGTCGAGCAGTTCGGCCGCGCGTTCGGCGCGCCGGCCTTTTGCCAGGCCGTGCAGAAGGAGTGGCTCGCTCAACGTCTGGCCGACCGTCATGCGCGGGTTCAGCGAGGAATACGGGTCCTGGAAAATCATTTGCAGCGCGCGCCGGTGCTGGCGCATCGCCGCCGCCGGCAGGTGCGTCAGATCGACGCCGTCGAAACGGACCGTGCCGGCGGTGGCTTCCAGAAGGCGCAGCACCAGGCGCCCGACGGTGGACTTGCCGCAGCCGGACTCGCCGACGAGGGCCATGGTTTCACCGGCACCCACCGCGAAGCTGACGCCGTCGACTGCATGGACGACCGCATCGCCGCGCCCGAACAGGCCGCGCTCGACCGGGAAGTGCTTGACCAGGCCGTCGACCTGCAGCAATGCACGTGCCGCGCCCAGCGGCGCCGGCGCCGGCTGTGGCGATGGTGCTGCCGATGCAGTCGACGCGCTCATGCCGACTGCGCCAGCGTTACCGGAAACGGCAGCGGCGCCTTCCAGCAGGCCGCCAGATGGCCGGGCTTCACTTCCACCAGCGGCGGCTCGGCGGTGGTGCAGTGCGCGTCGCCAAACGGGCAGCGGGCGGCGAAGCGGCAGCCCGGCAGCACCGTCATCGGCGTCGGCACCTGCCCTTCGATGGCCGCCAGGCGCTCCTGGCGCACATGCAGCGTCGGTATCGAGCCGAGCAGGCCGATCGTGTACGGATGCTGCGGCAGGGCAAACAGCGCCGCAACGCTGGCGCGCTCGACCACGCGCCCGGCGTACATCACCACGACGTCGTCGGCCAGTTCCGCCACGACGCCGAGATCATGCGTGATCAGGATGATGGCCATCGCGGTTTCACGGCGCAGGTTGCGCATGAGCTCCAGTACCTGCGCCTGGATGGTGACGTCAAGAGCCGTCGTCGGTTCGTCGGCAATGAGCAGTTGCGGCTCGCAGGCCAGCGCCATGGCAATCATGACGCGCTGGCGCATGCCGCCGGAGAGCTTGTGCGGATAGGTGTCGATGCGCGCTTCGGGCGACGGGATGCGCACCCGGCGCAGCATCTCGATTGCATGCAGGCGCGCGGCCGCGGCATCGATGCCGCGATGGCAGC
>JANXSS010000136.1 GCA_025356535.1 Herminiimonas sp. | reverse complement strand
GGCGCCGGCGATCTGCACCGCCTTCGGCTCCATCTCGCCGTCGTGATTGGTGCGCCGCGTGGATTTTTCGGTGGCCCACAGGCGCGGGTTCGACGCTGCCATCTCCGACACCGCATAGCCGGCGCCGAGCGCCTTGCAGAGCTGGCGAAACGGCCGGTCGGTGACGCCCGCCATCGGTGCGACGAAGACGTTGTTGCGCAGCAGGTGCGGACCGATCCGCATGCCCGCTTCAGCGGTCGATTTCATCGAGCGCTCCGGGTGCCAGCAAGTCGTCCTGCAGATGCCTGACGTCGCCCCAGTGCGCCACCTGCATGCCGGCCGGCGTCCAGTGCAACCGGTTGACGCTGGCGTTGAGGATGTCGAAGTCGCGCGCGCTCTGCAGGGACGTGCCGGTTGCCGCCCGATAAGCGCATTCGAGCACGCCGCCATGCGTGACCAGGGCGATCTTCCGGTGCGCGCCGGCGGCGGCAAGCCGGCCGATGGTGGCCAGTGCGCGTGCCGAGAACTCGCGCAGCGTCTCGGCCTTGTTCACGCCGGGCGGATAGCGAACATCGAGCTCACGCGCCTTCCACGCGGCATAGGCATGCGGATGCGCCGTTGCCAGGTCGGCATACAGCAGACCCTCGAAGACGCCGAAGCAGCGTTCGCGCAGGCCGGCGTCGGTCGCCACCGCCATCTCGCGCCCGGCCGCGACGGCCTGCGCCGTCTGCAGCGCGCGTTGCAGGTCGCTCGAAATGATGACGTCGAGCTGCTCGTGGCGCAACGCGTGGCCGAGTGCGGCAGCCTGGCGCAGGCCGGCCGCATTCAGGCCGATGTCGAGATGGCCCTGCATGCGTTTCTCGGCATTCCAGGCGGTCTCGCCGTGCCGGATCAGGAGGATTTCAACCATGAGGGTAAAGCCTTCGGTTATCGGTCAGGCCAGCGTGACGCGGGCGAACTTGCGTTTGCCTACCTGCACCACGAAGCAGCCGGCACCGAGCTTCAATGCCTTGTCGCTGACGACGGCGCCGTCGATGCGCACGCCGCCCTGCTCGACCATGCGCAGCGCATCCGAGCTCGACGGGCACAGGTTCGCCAGTTTCAGCAGTTGGCCGATGCCAAGCGGCGCACCCGACAGGCTGACTTCGGCGATCTCGTCCGGAATGCCGCCCTTGGAACGGTTGATGAAATCGGCCAGCGCATCGTCGGCTGCCTGCGGCGAATGGAAGCGGGCGACGATTTCCTGCGCCAGCGCGACCTTGACGTCGCGCGGATTGCGCCCGTCTGCGACCGCGCTCTTGAAGCCGGCGATTTCGGCCATCGAGCGAAACGACAGCAGTTCGTAGTAACGCCACATCATGACGTCGGAGATGCTCATCACCTTGGCGAACATGGTGTTGGCCGGCTCGGTGATGCCGATCGTGTTGCCCTTGGATTTGGACATCTTGTCGACGCCGTCCAGGCCTTCGAGCAGCGGCATGGTCAGGATGCACTGCGGCTCCTGCTTGTAGTCCTTCTGCAGTTCGCGTCCGACCAGCAGGTTGAATTTCTGGTCGGTGCCGCCGAGCTCCAGGTCCGAGCGCAGCGCCACCGAGTCGTATCCCTGCATCAGCGGATACAGCAGTTCATGCACCGAGATCGGCGTGCCGGCCTTGAAGCGCTTGGTGAAGTCCTCGCGCTCGAGGATGCGTGCGACCGTGTATTTTGCCGACAGCTCGATCATGCCGCGCGCACCCAGCGGATCGGACCATTCGGAGTTGTAGCGGATTTCAGTCTTGTCGCCGTCGAGCACCAGGCTGGCCTGGGCGAAATAGGTCTTTGCGTTCTCCTCGATCTGCTCGCGCGTCAGGGGCGGACGGGTGATGTTGCGCCCGGACGGGTCGCCGATCATGGAGGTGAAGTCGCCGATCAGGAAGATGACGGTATGCCCGAGGTCCTGCAGCTGGCGCATCTTGTTGAGCACGACGGTGTGGCCCAGGTGCAGGTCGGGCGCGGTCGGATCGAGCCCGAGCTTGATGCGCAGCGGCTTGCCAGTGGCTTCCGCGCGCACCAGTTTGCGGATGAAATCGGCTTCGATCAGGAGTTCGTCGGCGCCGCGTTTTGCCACGGCGAGCGCCTCGGCAACAGCATCCGAAAGCGGCGCAACGAAGCCGGAAACCGGCTCAGGCGTAAGTTTGTTTTCTAGCAATTTCGACTCATTATTCATTGTAATTACGACAATTAACCAAAATAAATACGGTAAAGATCAGGAAAAACGTTGATTAAACGGAGGTTGGGTCGAATTGTGTTGGTATAATTTTCGATCCTTTCAACCTTGCCGCGCTTCCTACACAAGCAACATGAAAGAGTAGCAGACCAAAACGGTAAATCCTAACTTATTGCATGATCTCTACAGCCAAACTCTCCCAACTCAAATCCATCGGCAAAAAACTTGCCGGCAGTTCGCGCAAGACACGCATCGTGTCCGCCTCGGCACTGTTTCTGACCGCGCTCGCCTTTGGCGCCGCAGGCGTTGCGCCGCTGGCGCCCGACGCGTCGAACCTGCCGGTCAAGTCGATCAGCATGGCGCTGGTGCTGCCGGACCTGGCGGCACAAATCAGCGCGATGGAGCAGGACCAGCAGAATTTCGTTCGGGAAGAAAAAGTGCGCCCCGGCGACACGCTGGCAGCGCTGCTGAACCGGCTCGGCGTCGACGACGGCGCTGCCGCGAATTTCATCAAGTCGGACAACCTTGCGCGCAACGTCATGCAACTGCGTGCCGGCAAACGCGTGCAGGTGCAGACCACCGGCGACGGCACCCTGCAGTGGCTCTCGACGACGCTCAACGACGGCCCCGACCGGGTGCCGAAGAATCTGGTGATCCAGCGCGAAGGCGACCGTTTCACTGCCCTGCAGGCAACGGCGCCGCTTGAAAAACGCATCGAGATGCATTCGGGCGTGATCCGCTCGTCCCTTTTTGCAGCAACCGACGCGGCCCAGATACCGGACGCGGTGGCAAAGCAGATCGTCGACATGTTCTCGACCGACATCGATTTTGCATCTGATCTGCAGCGCGGCGACCGCTTCAACATCGTCTATGAAACCTTCTGGCAAAACGGCGAAGTCGTGCGCACCGGTCGCATCCTGGCGGGCGAATTCGTCAATGCCGGCGCCTCCTACCGCTCGGTCTGGTTCGACGAGCCGGGCAGCGCCCAGGGTGGCGGTTACTACAGTTTCGATGGCAAGTCCCTGAAAAAAGCCTTCCTCAAGTCGCCGCTCGAATTTTCGCGGATCTCGTCGGGCTTCTCGATGCGCATGCATCCGATTTCCGGCAAATGGAAGCGGCATGAAGGCGTCGATTTCGCCGCCGCCATCGGCACGCCGATTCGCGCCGCCGGCGATGGCGTGGTTGAATTCGTCGGCAGCCAGAACGGTTACGGCAACGTCGTCGTCGTGAAGCACTGGTCGAACTATTCGACCGCCTATGCCCACATGAGCCGCTTCGGCAACGGCCTGCGCCACGGCGCCAAGGTCGCCCAGGGCGAGATCATCGGCTACGTCGGCATGACCGGCTGGTCGACCGGCCCGCACCTGCATTATGAGTTCCGGGTCAACAACCAGCCGCGCGATCCGCTGGCGCTCGACATTCCGAACGCACAGCCGCTGAGCCCGGCCGAGCGGGCGCGTTTCCAGACGGTGGCCGCCGACATGCTGCATCGCTTCGCCTTGCTCACACCTGCCGACACCATCAGGCTCGCTTCACGGTAGCGCTCCGGCGGCAAGCTGCCTGCGACCGGATCGGGAAGTACTGCATCAGGCACCGCCCGGGGGCAATCGACATGAAACACTACATCGGCATGATGTCCGGCACCAGCCTTGACGGCGTCGATGGCGTGCTCGTCAGCGCCGACGACACGCCCGGTCACGGCCTGCGCATGCTGGCCGCCGCCTATCAGCCGTTCGACGATGCGCTGCGTGCTGCCGCAATGGCCCTGCAGGCCGCCGGCGAAGACGAACTCCATCGCGACGCCCTGCTGGCAAACCGGATCGCCCGTGTCTACGCCGATTGCGCCAACGAACTTCTCGCCAGTACCGGCTTGCGGGCCGATGCAATCCGGGCAATCGGCGCCCACGGCCAGACGGTGCGGCACCGCCCTGAACTGGGTTACACGCGGCAGACGATCAACCCGGCGCTGCTGGCCGAACTCTGCGGCATCGACGTGATTGCCGACTTTCGCAGCCGCGACATCGCCGCCGGCGGCCAGGGTGCGCCGCTGGTACCGGCATTTCACCAGGCGCTGTTTGCGCAGCCCGGAGAATGCCGCGTCGTTGCCAACATCGGCGGCATCAGCAACATCAGCATCCTCGACGAGACGGCAGCAACCACGGTCACCGGCTTCGATACCGGGCCGGGCAACATGCTGATGGATGGCTGGATCCTGCGGCATCAAAACCTGGCTTTCGATGCCGGGGGCGCCTGGGCGGCCAGCGGCACGGCGCACGCAGGGCTGCTGGCCGTGCTGCGCAGCGAAGCTTTTTTTGCACGGCCGCCGCCGAAAAGCACCGGACGCGACCTGTTCGACATGACTTGGCTGGACTCCCGGCTGCGCGGGTTCGACGCGCTGGCGCCGGCCGACGTACAGGCCACCCTGCTGGCCCTGACCGCCACGACGATGGCCGATGCGATTGCGGCGGCGGCACCGGCGGCCCTGGCAGTCTATGTCTGTGGCGGCGGCGCCTTCAACCTGCACCTGCTGGCGCAGCTCGAAAGGGCGCTCCATGCATGCGGCGTGCGCGCCGTCGTCACGTCGACGGCTGCCTTGGGCGTGTCACCCACACATGTGGAAGCGCTGGCATTTGCGTGGCTGGCCCGGCGCTTCGATCAGCGCCAGAGCGGCAACCTGCCGGCTGTAACGGGTGCATCTGGCGCCAGAATTCTGGGCGCCCTGTATCCCGCCTGAATATCCCGCCTGAATATCCGGCCTGAATATCCGGCCTGAATATCGGGCCTGAATATCGGGCCTGAAAAAACCTCGTGCTCAGGCCGAAAAAGACGAGCCGCAACCGCAGGTGGTCGT
>JANXSS010000114.1 GCA_025356535.1 Herminiimonas sp. | reverse complement strand
AGGCGGTTGTTGGCCTGATCGAGCTTGATCTGTTTCGGTTCGGGGTAGCGGAAAGCATCGCCGCTGCCCTTGCGTTTGAAGCGCGGGAAGTCGGCGCGCTTGGCGAAGAAATTCTTGTATGCCTTTTCCAAGTCCTTCAAGGCATGTTGCAAAGGGTGGCAGGGCGCGTCCTTGAGCCAAGGCGTGTCAAGGCCATTGCGCCATCCCGTGAGGTCTTTCGCCATCGCCACATAGCCGATGAACTTGCTACCCGCTGCGTTATTTTCTTTTTGCAGCGCCAGTGCCTTGTTATAGACGAACCGGCACGACCCGGCGAAGCGGCGCATATCGCGCTCTTTCTCGCCGTCTGGCATCAGTTCGTATTTGTAGGCTTGTAGACGTTGCATGCTTCGATTATAGTTTGGTCTATGAGTAATGACGACGATATTCGCCACGGAAGGCACTGCGTTTTTTTAATGCATGTGCATTTGGTCTTTGTAACGAAATACCGCCGTGAAGTCTTCACAAAAGATATTCTTGATGACCTACGCCCGATGTTCGCCAGCGTCTGCACGGACTTTGAAGCGGAACTGGTGGAGTTCGACGGCGAGGATGACCACGTGCATCTCTTGGTGAACTACCCGCCCAAGGTTTCCGTTTCCAATCTGGTCAACAGCCTGAAAGGCGTGTCCAGCCGCATGATTCGGAAGAAGAACTATCCGAGTATTCGAAAAAAACTATGGGGCGGCGCGCTTTGGTCGCCCAGCTACTTTGCCGGCAGTTGCGGCGGCGCGCCCATCGCAGTTATCCGACATTACATCGAACAGCAGCAGACTCCGCACTAAATTCAAAGGCAAGGACGGCTTTGCCGTCCGCGCTCTTGACCCCGCCCTGAAGGGCGAGGTTTGCCGCGCAACCGATCAATCAATTCCTGCACCTTTGATACGGCCGGTACAGCATTCGAAGCGGCGCGAAAGGCTGATCGACAGGTCGGCCCACGTCAAGCGCTTGGAATCCGTAACACCTGGCCCGGATAGATCCGGTTCGGGTCGCTCAGCATCGGTTGATTGGCTTCGAAGATCCGGTTGTACTCGTTCGGGTTGCCGTACATGTTCTGGGCGATTTTCGACAGACTGTCGCCGCTTTCGACCGTGTACCACTGCGATTCCGTGGAACCGCTGGCGGCCACCGTCAATTCATCGTCGACATCCGACACACCCTGGACATTGCCGCAGCAAAGCACCATTTTTTCGCGGGTCGCCTGGTCCGGTACTTCGCCGCTGATGATGACGCGTGAATTACTGGAATCGTACTTGACGTTGACGGTCTGGATCGGCAGATTCTGCGCCGCCATGTAATCGAGAATGGCTTGTTCCAGCGCTTTTTCCTTGCCCTGCAGGTCGGCCGGTGGCGTCTCCGTGGCTGGCACGCCGGCCTCGGTCTGGCCATTCTGGCGCGCGCCGCCGCCGTGCATCAGCTTTTCGCCGGCATCCTTCAAAAATGAAATGAGACTCATGATGTCCTCCTGGCTGCGGTTAAACAGCCATGATGGCATCCGAATCTACATTCCACGCTGCCCGGCGCATGACACAGCACAAAGGCTGCGCAGACTGATTACTTCAAGTCGGGCGCGTCCACTTTCGTCTGGATGATGCTGACCGGCTTGCCCTTCAACAGGCGCCAGAAAAATACACCGTAGCCCGACAGGCCATACACCACGAAGAGGCCGAACAGTACCTTTGGCGGATCGCTGGAAATCGCCACGAATGCCAGCACGATCAGGAACACCGCAATGAACGGCACCGACTTGCGGAAATTGACTTGCTTGAAACTGTAGAACGGCACATTGGTCACCATCGTCAGGCCGGCGTACACGGTCACGATCCATGCCGCCCAGCTCAGATCGGTGCCGGCAAAGCGCAGGTCGTCCATCAGCCAGATGAATCCGGCCACCAGGGCTGCTGCCGCCGGGCTCGGCAATCCCTGGAAGTAGCGCTTGTCGACCACTTCGAT
This sequence comes from Herminiimonas sp., assembly GCA_025356535.1. Taxonomy (GTDB): domain Bacteria; phylum Pseudomonadota; class Gammaproteobacteria; order Burkholderiales; family Burkholderiaceae_D; genus JANXSS01. The sequence goes on along the minus strand of JANXSS010000114.1, from coordinate 4,060 downwards.
GTTGGTATTGAAGCGCGCCAGGCGCAATGCGGCACCGGCGCAATAGACGAATGCGGCCAGCCAGCCGAGCTTGCCCAGGCCGCGCAACGACCAGGCATAGACGACCAGCGCCGGCGCGACGCCGAAAGACACCATGTCGGAAAGACTGTCGTACTGGGCGCCGAATTCGCTCTGCGTATTGGTCAGCCGCGCCACCCTGCCGTCTATGCCGTCGAGCACCATCGCTGCAAAGATGGCGATTGCTGCCTGGTCGAACTTCAGGTTCATCGCCATCACGATGGCATAGAAACCGCAGAACAGCGCAGCCGTCGTGAAAGCGTTGGGCAGCAGGTAGATGCCGCGCCGGCGCAGGGTTGGCCGCACCACTTCGCCGTCGTCGAGATGGGCGTGATGCAGCGACTGCTTGTTGCCCCGCAGGGCGGTGGCGAACGTCAGCTTGCGTTTGCCTTTGCGGCGATTGAAGGTGGCCATGTGCGTTGATGAAGGCCTCAGCCTTGCAGTCCCACCGGTATCGTTTCGGCAACCTGAAACCTGAAGGCATCGCTGACGGCAATTGGATGGGGCTGAATGTTCAACGCGACTCCGTTCGAATGTGGGCAAGGACAAGGCGAGGCCATTCTAAGCGAGCAGCCTGCAAATGTAACGTACCGTATTCGCCTGGAGCAATGCACGACCTGCATGCCAGCATCCGGGGCGACTGTTTTCGAGGCCTGGCGCGGCTTGCGGCAGCGCCGCCCGGGCGCTGGCGTTCGGGCGGCACGCAGTTCCTTCACCGCCCGGCGTCGTCGATGCGGCGGCGCTGGTCATCGGCCTGCTTCTGGATCACGTCGTCGACCGCTTTTGCGCTGTCGAGCGCTTCGCGCTGGCGCTTCATCACATCCGGCGGCGGCGCCGGCTTGCAGGCGCCGACCGCGAGGCAGGCTGCCAGCAGGAGTATCCGGGCCGCCATGCCGGGCACCATCAAACCAGTACGCGCACCAGCAAGGCAGCGGCTCATTTGAAGCGGACCCTGGCAACGAGGCGCATCTGCAGCGCGGTTTCACCGGGCTCGAAATTGGGCTCCTCGATCACGGCGGACTCGGGCGCGGCGGCGCGCATGCTCATCTTCGCCATCGCCATCTCCGGTGCGGGCGCATACGCACCGGAGCCGTCGAAGTCGATCGTCTCCAGGACGGCGTCTGCCGGCGTGCGGCCCATCGCCTTGGCAACCGAGCCGATCCGGGTCAGCAGGTCGGCATAGGTGGCGGCGATGCGCTTGTCATCGAGACGCCGCGCGGCGCCATCGGAGAGGCTGAAATTCAAGCCGTTGAGCGACAGCGTGCGCTGGGCCGCAGCGACGGTCCTGGGCAGCGTGGCAAGGGCGGTCGTCGTCACATCGAGATACTGGCCGATGCGCCAGCCAATCACCTGCCGGTTGCGCTGGCCCTTTGGCGGCGGTTCGTCCGGATAGACCGGATAGGTGTAGTAGCCGCGCGACTTCAGTCTTGCCTGCGGGTCGAGGCTGCGCACGGTCTCGATGCCCTGCTTCATCTTCAGGTTGACGCGCGAGGCGGCCAGCGTCTTGTCCTTGTCCTGTTCCTCGATCATCAGGGTCAGGTGGGCCTGGTCGTTTTCCTGGCGCACTTCGGCGCTGGCAGGAATGACGACCTGCGTGCCGGTGCCGGGCATCAGGGACTGTGCAGGGGCGCTGCCGGAAAACAGCGCAGCCAGGGCCAGCGGCAAAAGCCGGGATGGTGAGAATGCCATGGAAGGATACTTTCGCAATATGCGGGAACACAGTGTACCGCTGCGCGCAGGCGATCTGCGGAATGCGCAAAGGCGTTGGCCGGGCTGCAGGCGAAAAAAAACGGCGCATGCGCACCGTTTTTTGAAAGCATGGACGATCTAGTTCTTGGATTGATCGACCAGCTTGTTCTTTGCGATCCATGGCATCATCGCCCGCAGTTTCGCGCCGACTTCCTCGATCTGATGCTCGGCCGTCAGGCGACGACGGGAAATGAGTGTCGGCGCGCCGGCACGGTTTTCCAGGATGAAGCTCTTTGCATATTCACCGGTCTGGATGTCCTTCAGGCACTGGCGCATTGCATTCTTGGTCTCTTCGGTGACGATGCGCGGGCCGGTGACGTATTCGCCGTATTCCGCATTGTTCGAGATCGAGTAGTTCATGTTGGCGATGCCGCCTTCATAGATCAGGTCGACGATGAGTTTCAGTTCGTGCAGGCATTCGAAATAGGCCATCTCTGGCGCATAGCCGGCTTCGACCAGGGTTTCGAAACCGGCCTTGACCAGCTCGACGGCGCCACCGCACAACACTGCCTGCTCGCCGAAAAGATCGGTCTCGGTCTCTTCACGGAAGTTGGTCTCGATGATGCCGGCGCGGCCGCCGCCGTTTGCCATGGCATACGACAGCGCGATGTCGCGCGCCATGCCGGATTCGTCCTGGTAGATCGCGATCAGGTGCGGCACGCCGCCGCCTTGGGCGTAGGTCGAGCGCACCGTGTGGCCGGGTGCCTTCGGCGCGATCATGATGACGTCGAGATCCTTGCGCGGCACGACCTGGCCGTAATGGACGTTGAAGCCATGCGCGAAGGCCAGCACGGCGCCCTGCTTGGCATGCGGCGCGATGTTTTCGGCATACACCTGGGCGATGTTTTCGTCCGGCAAAAGAACCATGATGACGTCGGCAGCTTTCACGGCCTCATTGACTTCGGCGACATTCAGGCCGGCATTCTTGACCTTGTCCCAGGACGCGCCGCCCTTGCGCAGGCCGACGGTGACCTTGCAGCCGGAATCGTTGAGGTTCTGCGCATGCGCATGACCCTGCGAGCCGTAGCCGATGATGGCGACGTTCTTGCCCTTGATGAGGGAGAGGTCGCAGTCCTTGTCGTAAAAAACTTTCATGATTTTCCTAGCCTAGATGAATTGTTTGTATGTTGTTTGAATCAACTGCCTTGCTTGCTGCGGTATCGAGCGGCCGCTTTGGTCCGTGCGCAATCGCCCTGCGCAGGGTTCAGACCTTGAGAATCCTCTCGCCACGGCCGATGCCGGAACCACCGGTGCGCACCGTCTCGAGAATCGATGCACGATCGATGGAATCGATGAAGGCGTCGAGCTTCATCTTGTTGCCGGTCAACTCGATCGTGTAGGTCTTCTCGGTGACATCGATGATGCGCCCGCGAAAGATATCGGCAGTGCGCTTCATCTCTTCGCGTTCCTTGCCGACCGCGCGCACCTTGATCAACATGAGCTCGCGCTCGATGTGCGCGCCCTCGGTCAGGTCGACCACTTTGACGACTTCGATGAGCCGGTTCAGGTGCTTGGTAATCTGCTCGATGACGTCGTCGGAGCCTGCGGTGACGATGGTCATTCGCGAGAGGCTGGCGTCTTCGGTCGGCGCGACCGTCAGCGATTCGATGTTGTAGCCGCGGGCCGAGAACAGGCCCACCACCCGGGAAAGTGCGCCGGGCTCGTTTTCGAGCAGCACGGCAATGATGTGTTTCATAAGCGAAAGACTCCTCATTTCGGTGCCCTCCCCGCGCAGCGGTAACCACGCGGCTTGGCAGCCAATAGATTCGTCTCGAGAAAAGTTAAGAGAACATTCCGACGATCAAAGATCTTCGGAACCCAACAGCATTTCAGTGATGCCCGAGCCGGCCTTGACCATCGGAAACACGTTTTCGGTGGGGTCGGTGCGGAAGTCCATGAACACGGTACGGTCCTTGAGCTTACGTGCTTCGCGCAGCGCGGGCTCCACGTCTTGCGGCCGTTCGATCAGCATCCCGACATGCCCATAGGCCTCGGCCAGCTTCACGAAATTGGGCAGCGCGTCCATGTAGCTATGGCTGTAGCGGCCTTCGTAATCAATCTCTTGCCACTGGCGCACCATGCCGAGATAGCGGTTGTTAAGCGAACAGATCTTGATCGGCGTGTTGTACTGCAGGCACGTCGACAACTCCTGGATGCACATCTGGACCGAGCCTTCGCCGGTGATGGTGAACACTTCGGCCTGCGGCTTGGCGAGCTTGATGCCCATCGCATACGGAATTCCGACGCCCATGGT
>JANXSS010000079.1 GCA_025356535.1 Herminiimonas sp. | reverse complement strand
GGTGAATATAGGTTCTTGGCATTGCAGCACCTTACAGGAGAAGGTGTTGCACTTGATTCTTGAGATCGCCCTGGATTACGTATCGTTAGCATTCAATGCAGCCAGTAAATCATCGCTAGTGTCCTCATCATCAAGTGCCAGTGTCAGGGCGGTATCGCCACTTGGCAGTTCTACCTGCATATCCGCCCCGGCGTTAAGTAGTGTAATGACTGCTTCAGTTTGGTTCGAGTTTACGGCCAGCATGAGGGCGGTGTACCCGTCTGGCGTTGTGGCATCGATCTCTGCGCCAGCGTCAAGTAACACTTTCGCCGCTGCGACGTGCCCCCAACCCGCAGATAGCATGAGCGCAGTCTCCCCATCTTTTGTCCTGGCTGTCTTGTCCGCATTATGATTTAGCAATCCTTGCAACATATCCGTATGGCCTCGTTCTGCTGCAAGCAACAGGGCAGTGAAACCCTTGAATTGCCTGGCCTCGATATTTGCACCGGCATCGATCAGTATTTCTACCGATTCACCTTGGTTCGCATAGACGGCCAGCATGAGAGCGGTGTGACCGTCGGTGTCGGTGGCATCGACCTTTGCATCGGCATCGGCTTCAAGCAATCTTTTTATGATTTCCGGCTTACCCTGCTGTGCCGCCAGCATCAGTGCAGTCAGACCATCAGATCGCTTGGCTTCGATCGTCGCCCCCGCTTTGATGAGTGCGTCGACCGATTCAATTTGGTTTGTTTCTATGGACAGCGTGAGTGCGGTGGATCCGTCTACTCCCGCGGCGTCGATCTTTGCGCCAGCAGCGAGTAACGCCTCCATTGCTGCAATATTCCCCTTCTTTGCGCACAACATGAGTGCAGTCGTTCCGCTCGTTTGCGTGGCTTCGATATTTACGCTTTTTTCGAACAATTTTTCCATTACGCCAACATGACCGTTATCTGAAGCAATCATCAGCGCAGTGGTTCCATCAGGCAGCGAAGCGTTGACTTCTGCACCTGCATCAAGCAGCATTCTTGTCGTTTCGGCCTGCCCCCAAGTCGCAGCTAGCATGAGCGCGGTGTGCCCCGTCGGTGATCTGGCTTCTTTGTCCGGATGATGGTCTAGCAATGTTTGCAACATGTTTGTATTACCTTGCATTGCTACAAACATCAGTGCAGTGAAGCCTCGGACTTGCCTGGCCTCGATTTGCGCCCCGGCTTCGATCAGCGTCTTTACTGATTCAATCCGGTTCGTAGTTGCGGCCAGAATGAGTGCGGTCGATCCGTCTGACGTCGTGGCTTCAATGTTTGCGCCAGCATCGTGTAATGCCTTGAATGCGGCAAGATTTCCTTTCAATGCGCACACCATGAGCGCTGTCACACCATCCGTAAGTGTGGTTTCGATGTTTGCTCTTTTTTCGACCAATGTTTTGATTGTCTCGACATGATTTTGCTCTGCAGCCAGCATCAGCGCAGTGCAACCTTTGCACTGCTTGGCCTCGATCTTCGCCCCGGCTTCGATCAGTGCTTTTACTGATTCGGCTTGGTTTGCCTGTGCGGACAACATGAGTGCGGTGTACCCCTCTGGTGTCACGGCGTCGATCTCGGCACCCGCATTGTGCAACGCCCGAACCGCTTCAACGTGTCCGTTTTGTGAAAATAACATCAGCGCAGTCTTGCCATCCGCTGATCGGATTGTCGTATCCGCATCTTTCTCCAGCAATGCCTGCAACACTTCCACATGGCCATTTTGCGCTGCAAGCATCAGTGCGGTGGCACCCTGCCGGTTTTTGGCGTCGACCTCGGCGTCGGCATCGAGCAATGCGCGCACCGTTTCAGCGTGCCCGCTTTTTGCCGCAAGCATGAGTGCGGTGTCACCATTTCTTGTGGTGGCTTTTTCATTTACACCTCGTTGTACCAGGACTCGCACTGCTTCCGTACGGCCGTTAGCTGCGCCAAATAGCAGTGCGGTAAAACCACTGTAGGACTGCAGTTCGCGATCCGCACCCGCATCGAGCAATGCGGTCATCCCCTCGATTGCACCACCGGCGACAAAAATCATCAATAAGGTTGTTTCCTGCGGTGCTCTCAAGTTCAGATCAACACCGGCATCTACCAGCGCTGGCAATACATCAAACTGTTTGCAACGTATTACAAGTCCCATCAGGCGCGCGCTTAAGACCTTTGCATGAGGCGCCTGCAGATCTGGCAGGATTGCAGCGAATTCTTTGAGCCAGTGATCGGGAAGAACTTCCAGTTTTTCATTTTTGGCGTTTTTGACGACATGCCTGACGATACTCTCCAGACTCGACACGCACTGCGCGTCATCGAGCTTGCCGTCTTGCCGAATCACCTCGAGCATGGCGCGCGGCGAGCACGCGCAAAGATCTTTCAGCGGCATCGGCTCACAAACACCGTCTCGATTCACCCAGAACAGGCCGTCGAGTTGCATGATGCTGCCTCGACCCCCATCCCTTTGCGCCAGGGTCAGTGCATCGTCGTAGCAAACGACTTTCTCTTCCTTGAGGCGCTCCATCATGCGACGGGCAATCAGGGCAGGTTCATTGCGCAGCTGATAGTCATACGTGTCCGGTGACGCCTGTACAAAAAAATCATGCAGCTCGATCTCACCGTATTGGGGGGTCAGTTCCTGTTGCTGATACGTGAGCACCGCGTCGGTGACCCGCGCCGCGTCGTCGGGGGCAATGGCACGGGCCGGATCCGCACCTGCGTCGCCGACGACGACGCGCACTTTGCTGAGGTATTCATCTGCCATGCCAGTGACCAGTCTTACAGGCGTCAGACTTTTTTTGATCGCCTGTGTACAAGCCGTAAATTGGCCTGGCGTAATCGGGCCGCCTGCTACCAGAGGGGGATAAGGGTCATTGCGTTTTGCAAGGCCGAACTGCTCTGCACCGTGATCCAGATATGCGTTGACGATGTGGACTTCGTTACCACTGTGGTATTGATGTTCCTCCCTGACATAGGCAAGTGCCGTGGCTTCGGCCATGCTTGTCTTGCGCCGGATCGCTGCCCCTCTGATGCCACCTCGGGGGGCCTTGAGCGCACCGATCGCCTGCTGGAGGGCGGTGATCAATCCGCCTGTGCACACCAGGATTTTGTTGGAAAGCTCGCTGATGACGTCCAGACGTGCCTGGAGCGGGATGTTGTCGTCTGCAACCAGCGCAGCGATGTGGCCGAAGTACTCTTTGCCCGACTGGTAGACGAGGGGCGTGTGGCTGGAATAGAAATTCAGTTCAGGGTCAAAGAGCCGGATTTTCAACGTCGCAAGATCAGTTCTGATCTTGTTCAACCGTGCCGGGGTGATGGGTGGCTGTACTGCCTGGGCATGATCGACCATGAACTGCTCCAGCCGGTCGATCGATGCGGTGAACTGCTCCTTGAAAAGCCCGAAATCATCGTGTTGCACGAACCCGGTAATGTCGCTGTATTTGCGTTTCGAGTAATTGACAGGCAAGGGAGCATTTGCCGATGCCGATGCCGCGTTGACTGGCGAAAATTCCTCGGTGTCGGTTTTAAAAAAGGTGGGAGAAAACGTCGGGCGCATGATCCGGGCTTCACTGTCGTTCGGTTATGGTCGAATACTGCCTATCTCACCACGGGAATTGTGTTTTCAAAACAGCAAATCCGATACGCCGTCAGCCTATGCGACTTGCATAAAAGAAATTCATTGAGCATTCGCCGAAGCGCCGAACACGCTGCATCTATAATGCCTTCTTCAGAAAACAAGCCCGAACCCACGAGACCGGGACTGCATCCGATTGCGATGCGGTCGTCTCGACCAAGGAAACAAGAATGCAACGACCGTTTGCCTGCCTGATGATGTCGCTGCTCGGCCTGCTCGGTGCGGCCTGCGATCGTGAAGGACGACCCATGCAGCAAGCAGGTCTGGAAAAACTGGCCATCGGCATATCGTCCGAAGGCGATGTGCGCAATGCAATGGGCGCGCCTGAGACTACCTGGGAAGATGAAGACGGCAGCCGCATCCTGGAATATCCGAAGGGTCCCGAAGGTGCGCGTACCTGGATCTTCACGCTCGACGCCAAGGGCAGGCTGGTTGAATACCACCAGGCGCTGACCGAGGAAAATTTTGCGCGCATCAGGCCCGGCATGCGTCGCGACGATGTGCGTCGCCTGCTCGGCAAGCCGCGCACCGTGCTCAACTTCAAGCGCATGCAGGAAGAGGTCTGGGATTATCGCTACACGGACAGCTTCGGCAACCGTCTTTTCAATGTCCACTTGGATGCGGTCAGCGGCCGCGTCACGCGCACTTCCACCAGCGAGATTGGCAACTGAGATGCTGCCAACTAACGACCCAATACTTGCCTGGACTGAAGACACGCGCGCGCAGCGGGCCCGCTGGCGCTCCGGCGCCGGCTTGCCGCCACCGGCGCGACTGGTGGTGGCCGACGACCGCATGACGGCCGATGCCGCCTTTCGGCTGGCCAGCGAAGGCTGTGCGCTGCTCTGGCGTGGCGACTTTCAAAATGCGCGCCAGTTGCTGCAGGCAATGGCGCGTCGCGTCGACCGCCCCCCGCGTGGCCGCAGGAACGCCGCGCCGGTCCTGCCGGCTGCCGGCGTCGATGCCTTCAATGTCTACCGGCAGGCGCAGTCGCAACGCGCCCGCACGCTCGGCATGCTGCTCATTCCGCTTGCCGCCGACTACAGCATTCCGCTGCGCCGCGCACCAGACCTCATCGCCGCCTGCACCGAAGCCTATGGCGCGGCGCCGGCAGCAGGCGCCGCCAATGCGGCGACGGTCGGTGCCGCGGCAGTCGATGCGGCGACCGACTCGGTCGTGACCCTGCGTGAAATCCTCGGACTGGTCGGCGCCCATGAATGGCGCAAGAAGGGCGTCGAGGTCGCCGCGCTCGGCGCGCGCATCCATCCGCATTACGGCGTGTTCGCACCGGTGCGCAGCGAATACATCGACCTGGTGGCGGCCGCACCGCTGCCGGCCGGTGCGGCGCTGGCCTTCGATATCGGCACCGGCACGGGCGTGCTGGCCGCGCTCCTGGCACGACGCGGCGTGACGCAGGTGATCGCCACCGATCTGGATGCGCGGGCGCTGGCCTGCGCCCAGGAAAACATCGCGCGCCTCGGTCTGGCGCAGCAGGTCACGCTGCTGCAGGCCGACCTGTTCCCGGCCGGCCGCGCGCCGCTGGTGGTCTGCAATCCCCCATGGCTGCCGGCGCGACCAACCTCACCGCTGGAACATGCCGTCTACGATCCCGACAGCCGCATGCTGCGCGGCTTTCTCGATGGCCTGGCCGCGCATCTGACGCCTGGCGGCGAAGGCTGGCTGATCCTGTCGGACCTGGCTGAACACCTCGGCCTGCGGCCACGGGCGACGCTGCTGGCAATGATCGATGCGGCCGGCCTCACTGTGCTGTCGCGCGCCGACGTGCGCCCGCGCCATCCGCGTGCGATGGATAGCGCCGACGCCCTGCATGCGGCACGTGCGGCGGAAGTCACGTCGCTGTGGCGCCTCGGCGCAAGGGACGGCCGGTGAGTTCGTCCGAGCCCGCGCTCGGTCAAAATAAGTTGGCGCCGGGCTAAAGAAGCAAGTTGTATTGTCGTAGACAGGTGTGGACGGCACCATGCCGTCGTCGACCTTCGACTGACACTGAGTGCGACGCAAGGTCCGTCAGCGCAGCAAACCGCAGAATTTGCGGTGCAGTAAAAAAAGCCCGCAGCGTCTGTTGCGGGCTTTTGCATTTTCGGGGGAGGTCTGTCAATCCGCTGGATAAAAATAATATTAATCAATAGGTTAGGGAAGCACTGATTAATTAACGACTTACTGTTTCCGCCAACGCTCCGGTCTGAGACAATATCGACGTGTTCATTCGCTTACTGTTCATCATGCAAAAGAGCTTCTCTGACCTCGAATATGCCGCCAAGAAGAAGCTGA
>JANXSS010000076.1 GCA_025356535.1 Herminiimonas sp. | reverse complement strand
CATTTATGGTAAGTTGTATTAAGTCGTATTAATACGATGGAAAAGTATCCAGACATATAAAAAATTGCAAGCCATTGCAATAACGAGACAGTTCGCATGTCCCGCGCATGGCGAATCGGGAGAGACCTGTGAATACCAGTGCCGTGGTGAAGAATCTTCGGTGGAAGCCGAAAGTTGCAGATTGCGTATTACTCGTGATTTGCCTGTTGTACCTGATCCAGTATTCCGACCGCGTCAACATCGCAACGGCGGCCGACGCCATCCGTCGCGATCTGGGTCTGTCCAATACTCAGCTCGGGTTTGCATTTTCTGCCTTTGCCTATCCCTATGCGTTCGTTCAATTGTTCGGCGGCTGGCTGGGCGACAAGTTCGGCCCGCGCCGGATTCTTGCCGTCTTTGGCCTGATCGTGGCCGTAGCCTCGATGCTGACCGGCTTTGCCGGCGGTATCGTCTCGCTGGTCGCCTGCCGCATCCTGCTGGGCATCGGTGAAGCGCCGACGCTGGCTACAGCCACCAGCGCCATGGCGCGCTGGCTGCCGGCGGAGCGACGCGGGCTGGGGCAGGGCATCACCCATGCCTGTGCCCGGCTGGGCAGTGCGCTGACGCCGCCGGTGGTGGTGCTGCTGATGACGTACTGGAACTGGCGTGGCACCTTCATCATCGCCGGCGCCATCAGTCTGTTGTGGATCGTCTTGTGGTACTGGTACTTTCGGGACGACCCCGCCACGCATCCGGGCATGACGGCCGCGGAACTGGCAACCCTGCCGGTGCTGCCGGCGCCGGCGCAGCGCGTCAAGGTACCGGTGCGCCGGCTGTTGCGCCGCATGCTGCCGGTCACGCTGGTCGATTTCTGCTACGCCTGGACACTGTGGGTTTTCCTGACCTGGCTGCCGTCGTTTTTCATGCACAATTACCACCTCAACCTGCGTGACTCGGCGTTGTTCACGTCCGGCGTGTTCCTGGCCGGGATCGTCGGCGACATGGTCGGCGGCGTCCTCAGCGACCATGTCTACAAACGCACCGCTGACCTGCAGAAGGCACGGCGCAACCTCATCATCCTGGGCATGGGCGGCGCGTTCATCTTCCTGCTTCCCGTCCTGTTCATGACCGACCTGACGGTTGTCGCCGGTTGCCTGTGCGCGGCGTTTTTCATGATGGAACTGGTGATTGCGCCCCTGTGGGCAGTACCGATGGATATCACGCCGCGCTATGCCGGAACCGCCAGCGGCTTCATGAACATCGGCTTTGGCGTGGCCGGCATCACCTCGCCATTGCTCTTCGGTTTCATCATCGACAAGACCGGTAACTGGCATCTGCCGTTTGCCATGTCGATTGGCCTGCTGTTGCTGGGCATCGTACTGTCATTCTGGATGCGCCCGGACCTGCCGTTTGTCGAAACTGCCGACTCGACCCCGCTTGGCGCAATCCCGAACATCGCAGCAGGCGCAGCGTGAGTGGCAAAGTAGCCCGGCTGAAAAACCGCCGGCTGCTTCGGCTGGCGCCATCACACCGTTTCGAGCGTTTGTCAGGACAAATTTTTGCCAACCGCAACAGCGCGCATGGTTCCCACACAACAGCGCCGCCAGATCAGAAAAGTCAAAAGAGGATACAACATGCAGCTCAATGAAGAAGAGCGGGCGATGCTCGCCGGCGAAGCGGGCGAAGTCGTGCAGATCGCCATGCAGCACCAGGTCATGGTCGGCGATTTTTTCGGCGCCCGCGATTTCGTGCCGATCACCCAGGCCCACATCATGGCCGATACCGAGAGCCTGGGACAGGCCGGCGTGATGTGGCTCGAGCGTCTGTGCGACGTCGGCGACGGACGACATCGGGTGCGGGTGCCGACGATCACCGATCCGCGCGGTACCGATTTTTCCCACGCCGACGATCTCGGCCAGCAGTCGTGGATGCTGGACCTGGAGCGGCGCGCCATCGACGCCCTGGTCAAGCTCGGTGTCAGCATGACGGACACCTGCATCAATTATCAGACCGTGCTGGCGGCAACGCGCGGCGAACACGTCGCCTTTGGCGACACCGGGGTCGTGATCTATTCCAACTCGATCAATGGCGCGCGTTCCAACTTCGAAGGCGGTCCATCGGCACTGTCGGCGGGTCTTACCGGACGCACGCCGCGTAACGGCTTTCATCTCGATGCGCATCGCCAGGCGACGCGGCGCTTCCAGGTCGACCTGACGCCGGCAACCCTCAACGAGTGGGGTGCGCTGGGCGGCGTCATCGGTCGCCTCGCCGGCAACTACTGGGAAGTGCCGGTCATCGAGGGACTGACGGTCGCACCGACCTCGGACGAACTGAAACATTTTGGCGCCGCAATGGCCAGTTTCGGCTCGATCGCCCTGTTCCACATCGTCGGCGTCACGCCGGAGGCCTCCAGGCTGGAAGACGTCGGTGGCCAGAAGCTGCCGGTGCACCACCGCATCAAGCGCGGCGACATCGATGCGCTGACCCAGAGTTATGCCGTGGAGAAGACGGTTGATGTGGTCGTGTTCTCGGCCCCGCAGCTGAGCATGTACGAACTGCGTTCGCTGGCCGAACTGTGCGACGGCCGGCGCTTCAAGATACCGCTGCTGGCCATTACCAGTCCGCAGGTCAAGCCGGACGCGGATCGTTTCGGTTTTACGGAGCGCATCGAGGCAGCCGGCGGCACCGTCATTGCAGGCATGTGTTTCTACCAGTCCTACGCCCGCGAAATCGCGGAAGCCAAGGGCTGGAAAAGGCTTGCCAGCAATAGCGCCAAGCTGGTCAACATCCTTGGCGGGTACGGGTATGTGCCGATGCTCGCCTCCATGGAAGAATGTGTCAATGCCGCCGTAACGGGAGAGCTGAAATGAGTGAACTGGTCCTGACTGCGCGTTATGCAATGGGCGACAAGGTACGCGCCGAAGCGCTGGTGGCCAAAGACGGCTTTTCGGCACGCTACGACTTGAACCGCTTGCGCGGCGTCTTCTCGCGGCCGGCGCACAAGCTGGTCGGCCAGTCGTACATCGGCAAGATCTTGGTGCTTGATACCGCCAAGGGCGGCGTGGCGAGTGCCTGGATGTTAAACGAGATGCAATCGCGCGACATGGCGCCGCTTGCCATCGTCTTCAACAGCGTCAATCCGATCCTGGTGCAGGGCGCAGCACTGGGTGGCATCACCATGATGGCTGGCTTCGACGAAGACGTGACGTCCCTGATTCCGCACGGCGCACTGGTGGAAATCGATCCTTCAACCAAGTCCCTGCGCGTACTGCGTGGCGCCGCTGAGGCTACGGGTACCGAAAAGGATCATCCGACACCGGACGGCTCGCCGCAGAAGGTGCGCTTTGTCGGTCGCGGTTAGTCCCGCGGCGGTTGCGGCCGAAAATGGACAGCCCGCATCACCCGGCATTCGATGCCTGACATCCGTGTAATATGAGTTAAGACAACTTACGATACCGCCCGGATTGCCATGCAAAGCGACGCTCTCTTCGACACTCCCCCGATCCGCCGGCAGTCGCCGGTGCCGATCTACCTTCAGATTGCCGCTCAGCTGCAGGAGAAAATCAGCGCCGGACTGTTACAGCCCGACGACAAGCTGCCGTCCGAAATCGAATTGATCAGCCAGTTCCAGGCCAGCCGGATTACGGTTCGGCAGGCAATCAAGCACCTCGTGGCGCAAGGCGTGGTGGCGTCGCGCCAGGGAAAGGGCACTTATGTCCTCGCGCCCACGATCAAGCTCGAGCTGGGAAAATTCAAGGGATTTTACGAACAGATCAGGATGCAAGGCATCACCCCGGAAACCGAACTCACGAAGTTCATCATCGATCCGTCCAGACTACCGGCCGCGGCGAGCGAAATGACCGGCACTGGCAAGCACATCGTTGAATTCGTGCGGCGCTACAGCACCGACCGGCAAGCGTTTGCTGAAATTCACGGCTGGTTTGCCACGAATACAATTCCGGAGCGCAGTGTGCTCGAATGTTACCCGGTGCTGGGGGTCATCATCCGCGAGTTCGGCGTCGCGATTTCCTCTGCCGAACTGGGTATTCGCGCCGTCAGTGCGACGGCAAGACTGGCCCGCAGCCTTGGCATACAGCGCGCTGATCCAGTATTGCTCATGCGCCGGGCTTCTTTTCTTAGTAACAAGAAGATGTGCGAGTACTCGGAAATTCACATCCGCGCCGAGCGCTACGAATTCCGACTCCACAGCGAAGGTCCGCTATCGGTAACCTCGGCAATTCATCCGCTGGGTCGAAGCGCCGGGAATAAGGCAGGCAACGCGGCCTAGGGAAGCACTGATTAATTAACGACTTACTGTTTCCGCCAACGCTCCGGTCTGAGACAATATCGACGTGTTCATTCGCTTACTGTTCATCATGCAAAAGAGCTTCTCTGACCTCGAATATGCCGCCAAGAAGAAGCTGA
>JANXSS010000056.1 GCA_025356535.1 Herminiimonas sp. | reverse complement strand
ACGCTGGCGACCTTTGCCGAACGTGCGTATCTCGACTACGCGATTTCGGTGGTCAAGGGCCGTGCGCTGCCGGATGTGTGCGACGGCCAGAAACCGGTACAGCGCCGCATCCTTTTCGCCATGAATGAGCTGGGGCTGAATGCCACGGCCAAGCCGCGCAAATCGGCGGCGGTCGTCGGCGACGTGCTGGGCAAGCTGCATCCGCATGGCGATCAGTCGGTCTACGACGCGTTGGTGCGCATGGCGCAGAATTTTTCGCTGCGCTATCCGCTGATCGACGGCCAGGGCAATTTCGGTTCGCGCGACGGCGACGGCGCCGCAGCCATGCGCTACACCGAAGCGCGCCTGACACCGATTGCCCGCCTGCTGCTGGAAGAAATCGGCATGGGCACGGTCGACTTCCAGCCGAACTACGATGGCTCGACGGAAGAGCCGAAGCTGCTGCCGGGGCGGCTGCCGTTCGTGCTGCTCAACGGCGCCTCCGGCATCGCCGTCGGCCTGGCAACCGAAATCCCCTCGCACAACCTGCGCGAAGTGGCGCGCGCGGCAGTGGCGATGATCCGCAATCCCAAGCTCACCCATGCGGAACTGATGGCGCTCATTCCCGGCCCGGACTTTCCGGGCGGCGGACAGATCATCACCTCGGCGGCGCAGATTTCGGAAATGTACGAAAGCGGACGCGGCAGCCTGAAGGTGCGCGCCGTCTGGAAGATCGAGGACCTGGCGCGCGGCCAGTGGCAGGCGGTGGTGACCGAACTGCCGCCGGGCACGTCGTCGCAGAAGGTGCTGGAAGAAATCGAGGAAATCACCAATCCGAAGGTCCGGCTCGGCAAGAAGGCGCTCTCGCCCGAGCAGCTTTCGCTGAAGCAGTCGCTGCTGGCGGTGCTCGACACGGTGCGCGACGAATCCGGACGGGAAGCGCCGGTGCGCCTGGTGTTCGAGCCGAAATCGAAGAACCTGGACCAGACCGAATTCTGCAACATGCTGCTGGCGCATACCTCGCTCGAGAGCAGCGCCTCGATCAACCTCGTGATGATCGGCGGCGACGGTCGTCCGCGCCAGAAGGGACTGTCCGACATCCTGCGCGAATGGATCGACTTCCGCTTCCTGACGGTGACCCGGCGCACCGGCTTCAAGCTGCGCCGGGTCGACGAGCGCATCCACATCCTCGAAGGCCGGGAAGCGGTACTGCTCAACATCGACAAGGTCATCAAGATCATCCGCGAGTCGGACGAGCCGAAACCGGCGCTGATGACGGCCTTCAGGCTGTCGGACCGGCAGGCAGAGGACATCCTGGAAATCCGGCTGCGTCAGCTCGCGCGCCTGGAAGCCATCAAGATCACGCAGGAACTGACCGCCCTGCGCGGCGAGCGCGAAACCCTGCAGGAACTGCTGGAAAATCCGGCATCGATGAAGCGGCTCATCATCCGCGAGATCGAGGCGGACGACAAAGCCTTCGGCGACCGCCGCAGGACGCTGATCGAAGCGGCGGAACGGGCCAGCGTCGAGCAGAAGGTGATCGACGAACCCGTGACCGTGGTGATCTCGCAGAAAGGCTGGGTGCGCGCCCGCGCCCTGCACGGTCATGATGTGGGCCAGTTCGCCTTCAAGCCGGGCGACGCGCTGTACCGCACCTTCGAATGCCGCACCGTCGACAACCTGCTGGCGTTCGGCTCGAACGGCCGCGTCTATTCGGTGCCGGTGGCGCTGCTGCCGGGTGCGCGCAGCGACGGCGTGCCGATCACGACACTGGTCGACCTGGCGTCCGGCAGCACCATCCTGCATTATTTTGCCGGCAGCGCCGACACCAGCCTGCTGATGGCGTCGACTGCCGGATACGGCTTTGCCACCCGCGCCGGCGACATGGTCAGCCGCATCCGGGCCGGCAAGGCCTTCATCACCCTCGACAATGGCGACACGCCGCTGCTGCCGCGCGAGATCGGCGCGAAAGCCAGTGCGATTGCCTGCCTGTCCGAAAAAGGCCGGCTGCTGGTGTTCGGCATGGAGGAATTGAAGACGCTTTCCGGCGGCGGGCGCGGCGTGACGCTGATCGACCTGGAGCCGGGCGAAACCCTGATCGCGGCGCAGCCGATCAGCCAGCGCGGCGTGATCGCCTTCGGCACCGGCCGCGGCGGCAAGGCGCAGCAGGTGGCCTTGTCGGCAAGCGCCCTGGCGCCGCATATCGGAAAGCGGGCCAGGAAGGGGCGCGCGCTGGAATCGAAGCTCAAGCCCGCCGGCCTGATCGCAGCCGAGTAGTGCCGATGCCGCCATCAGCCAAGCCCATGCGGGCGGTTCGCCGCCTCGCAACGATCGCAGCCGCCCTGCTCTCGGGCGCCTGCACCATGAGCAACCCCTATTATGATCCGCAAAAGCCGCATCACACCCAAGACGGCTTTCGCAACAATTACCTGGTGGGCGACATCGGCGGCTCGTTCCTGAAGTGGCAGTACGAACGCACGCTGGCAGGGTTGCCCAGGCCGCCGGCAAACGGTTACGCCTTCCCGGTCGATGCGCCCGACCTGCCGTGGCTGCACGCCAACCGCAGCGTGCCGAGCGCGACCTGGATCGGCCACGCCACCATGCTGGTGCAGGTCGGCGGCATGAACGTGCTGACCGACCCGGTGTTTTCCGAGCGGGCCTCGCCGGTCGGCTTTGCCGGGCCGCGGCGCAAGGTACGACCCGGCCTGACGCTGGCGCAGCTGCCGCATGTGGACGTGGTCGTCATCTCGCACAATCATTACGACCACCTCGACCGTGCCAGCGTGATCGGCCTGAACGATCAGGCCGGCGGCCCGCCGCTGTTTCTGGTGCCGCTCGGCATAAAGCCGTGGATGAAGGCGCTTGGCATCACCAACGTGCGCGAACTCGACTGGTGGCAACGGACGCAGGCAGGCGGCCTGGACATCACCTTCGTGCCGGTGCAGCACTGGTCGGCGCGCGGCGTGACCGACCGCTTCAAGACGCTGTGGGGTGGCTGGGTGGTGCAGACCGGCGCGGCGGCGGCGCGGCCGTTCTCGGTGTTCTTTGCGGGCGACACCGGTTATTCGAAAGACTTCGCCGACATCCACCAGCGCTTCGACCACTTCGACCTGGCGTTGCTGCCGATCGGCGCCTACGCACCACGCTGGTTCATGCAGAAGCAGCATGTCGACCCGGGCGAAGCGGTCAGGATCCACCGCGACCTGCACGTGAAGCAATCGCTTGCCATTCACTGGGGAACCTTCGAGCTGACCGACGAACCGCTCGACGCGCCGCCGCTTGCCCTGGCAGCGGAACTGTCGAAAGCCGATGTACCGGCGGCCGATTTTGCGGTACTGCGCCATGGTGAACTACGGCGCTTCTGATGCCGAAGGCAACGCTTCGGACAACGGCCTTCCAGGCGTGCCTTGCCAGGGATTACCGCGGTTCAGGATCTTGCGACGAACCGT
Organism: Herminiimonas sp.; assembly: GCA_025356535.1. Lineage (GTDB taxonomy): Bacteria > Pseudomonadota > Gammaproteobacteria > Burkholderiales > Burkholderiaceae_D > JANXSS01. Next base: position 10,300 of record JANXSS010000056.1, on the reverse strand, counting down.
GATGCGTCATTTGGAGACGGCAAGCAGCAGCGTGTCATGCATCCGCATCCGGTCGAGCCATTCGCGCACCGGCCCGGGTTTTCCAAACAGATAGCCCTGGCTGCAGTCGCAGCCCGCGGCCTGCAGAAAGGCCGCCTGTTCCAAGGTCTCGACCCCTTCGGCCACGACACGCAGGTGCAGGTGCTTTGCCATCGACAGCATCGCCAGGACGATTGCCACGGCGCCAGGATCGTGCGGTATGTCCTGGACGAAGGTGCGGTCGATCTTCAGTTCATACAGCGGCAGGCGGCGCAGATAGGCTAGGCTCGAATAACCGGTGCCGAAGTCGTCGATCGAGAAACGCACGCCCAGCAGCGCAAGCTCCTGCATGCGGCCTACCGTGGCGTCGAACTCGGCAATCAGCAGGTTCTCGGTGACCTCGAAGATCAGGTTGCCGGCATTCGCACCCGTGCTGGCAAGCGTCTTTCGCACGGCGTCGACGAAACCGGCTTGTGCGAATTGCTTCGGACTGACGTTGATCGAAACAGGAATCGCAAACCCCGCGCTCTCGAACTGGAGGCTCGCCAGGCAAGCCCGGCGCAGGACCCAGTTGCCCAGGGCGATGATGAGGCCGGATTCCTCCGCTGCCGGAATGAACGACATGGGCGGGACGGCGCCGTATTGCGGATGCGTCCAGCGCAGCAGCATCTCGCCGCCCAGCACCCGACCCTCGCGATCGCATTGCGGCTGAAAATGCAGGTCCAACTGATCGCGTTGCTGGGCCAGCGCCAGCTCGGATGCCATCAGAAAACGTGCCTGCAACGCCGCATGCATCGAGGCTTCAAAGAAAGCGGTCTGGTTGCGACCATTGGCTTTGGCGCGGTACATGGCCGTGTCGGCTTCGCGCAGGAGATCGTCGACGGTATGGTCGGCTTTTGGGAAAAGCGTGATGCCGATGCTGCAGCCGACGAAGTAGCTGTGGCCGTCGATGACGACCGCACGCGTCAATGCCGATCGAATGCGCTCGGCCAGGATGGCCGCATTCGCGGCGGCCTGTCTCGGATCGGTGCCCAGATTGCCGCTCACCAGAATGAATTCGTCGCCGCCCATGCGGGCTGCGAAATCCTCGACGCGCAACAGTTGCTGCAGCAGATGCGCGATCGATTTCAACAGTTCGTCGCCGACCAGGTGGCCGCGTGCATCGTTGACGTCCTTGAAATGGTCCAGGTCCAGGAACAGGAGAGCGCTGGTCTGGCCGCTGCGCCGGCCTGACGCATTGATTTCGACCAGGCGATCCATCAGGAAGCGGCGGTTGGGCAACGACGTAAGGGGATCGAAGTAGGCAAGCTGGCGGATTTCCGCTTCCGTTGTCTTGCGCTCCGTTACATCCTTGCCGACACCGTGGTAGCCGGTCAACCTGCCGGCGGTGTCGAAACGCGGTTCGCCGCAGATGCTGACCCAGCGGTAGCTGCCGTCGTCGATTTTCACCTGGTATTCGAAATCCGTGAAGTCCCGATGTGCCCGCAAATCGGCAATGTGCTCTTGCCAGAACGGGGAATTGCGGTCGCTCTCGTTTTCCCAACGGGTCTTGCCGATGATCGAGCTGCGTGTTGCGGGATAGCGGGAGCGCTCCCTGGAAAAGTCGGCGACGAACCGGAAATTGCTGTCCTGCTCCCAATACCAGTCGGACGAAAGCTCTGCCAATGCCTGGAAGCGGTTGACTTCGCGCTGCAGGTTGGCGATCAACGAGGCGTTCTCGAATTTGAGCGCAATGATTTCGCGCATCGGCGCCCAGCCACGCACGGCTACCCAGACCACACCGAAGGCCATCAGGGCGAGCACCTGCAACAGCAGAAATCGCGTCGGCACGTTCGAGACGACGGTGACGTAGATACTGGCCACCAGCATGGGAAAGCCGTAGCCCAGGCATGCCAGGGGAATGGTGGAAAGAATGGCCGCTGCGCCGACACACAGGAAACCCATGCTGGCGACAGCCAGGGAAAACAACGAATCCGGCTCGCCGGGCAAAAAATAAACGACGATGCCTGCCCAGGTAATGCCGAGCAGCACGGAATGCCTGACGATCGCAATGATCCGGCGGCGCGAAACAGTGGTCGGATCCGGTCGCAGTCGAAGCCGCCGCCAGCTTGAAAATATCGGCAGAAGCAGCGACCAGATGATGAGCACCGCGGCAACGCGTGTCCACAGCGGGCGCGAATCGGACAATGCCGAGGCAAAAAGAATGCTGCTCACGACGTTCATGAACAGCACGAGCGGCATCTGGGCAACAAGCGCAACGGATTGCGCAACGCGAACCGCATTGATATCCAACGCGGCAAACCAGTCAGAAAATACGGTTGGCGGACGGGCTTTTACAAACAATGATTTCACGGACAACCGATACTCAGAACGTAGCTAATTTCATCCTGAATCCCGCTGTTCCGGGGCGCCTCTTCTCGGGCGCGTTCAAGCATTCCCGACGCAAATATCGGCAATACTTTTTGAAACTTTAGTTCGGCAACCGCGATGAAAGGTCAACAACTGTCAATTGCCCGGGCGCCTGGCGCGACGATGCAGGAGGCGCCAGGCGCGTCGGATCGACGCGCCGGCACTGCCGTCGTCGCGATTCACATACGCGCCGCGATGAGCCTGCCCAGCGTTGCCACGCCCTCGCGAATGCGCTCCGGCGAAACCGTCACGAAACTCAGGCGCAGCGTATGGTGCTGCGGCGTGCCGGCATAGAACGACGCGCCGGGGACAAATGCCACGTTCTGCGCCAGCGCGGCGTCGAGCAACTGCATGCTGTCGATATGCTGCGGCAGCGTGACCCAGATGAACATGCCGCCTTCCGGCCGCGTCCAGTGCACGCCTGCGGGGAAAAATTCGTCGAGCGCGGCGAGCATGGCCTGGCATTGTGCTGCGTACAGCGCACGGATGCCGGGTATGTGCCTGGCCAGAAAACCATCCTTGATCACTTCATGCACCACCATCTGCGTCAGTTGCGCCGTATGCAGGTCGGCTGCCTGCTTGGCCTGCTCGAGCTTGCGCACCAGCGGCACGGGCGCCACCACGTAGCCCAGGCGGATGCCCGGCGTGAGCACCTTCGAAAACGAGCCCATGTGGATCACGCCCTGCGGATTCATGTTCAGCATCCTCGGCAGCGGCTCGCCGCTGTAGCACAGGGCGCCGTAGGGATCGTCCTCGATGAGCGGCAGGCCGAGCGCGGCGCACGTGTCGACGAGCTGGATGCGGCGCGCCAGCGACAGCGTGCGCCCGGTCGGATTCTGGAAGTTCGGCAGCGCATACAGCAGGCGCGCACCGGCGCCGATCGGCGCGACTGCTTCCGGAATCAGGCCGGCGTCGTCGCTGGGAATCGAGACGAACTGCGGCCCGTAGACCGAAAACGCCTGCAGGGCACCGAGGTAGCTCGGTGTCTCCACCAGCACCTTGCTGCCTTCGTCGATCAGCACCTTGCCCAGCAGGTCGAGACCCTGTTGCGAGCCCGAAACCATCAGCACCTGTTCGGGCGTGATCGGCGCGCCGTCGATCGACAGCGAATCGGCGATCCATTCGCGCAGCGGCGCATAGCCGTCGCTGGGGCCGTACTGCAGCGCCACCTTGCCGTCGCGCGACAGCACGGTGTCGAACGCGGCGCGCATCTGCTCGACCGGGAAGGTCAGCGGCGAGGGCAGCCCGCCGGCAAATGAAATCACCTCCGGGCGCATCGTCACTTTCAGGATTTCACGGATCACCGAGCTTTGCAGCTGCTCTGCCCGCTTTGAAAAACGCCACTGGATCGGATTCGGATGTTCTGGTTTCATGCGCGCTTCATCGGTTGTCGGTCGGGATCGAATAGTTTGCCACGAAATTGCCCTGCATCACTCGATCTCGGCAATCAGTTCGATCTCGACGCAGGCGCCCATCGGTATCTGCGCCACACCGAAGGCCGAGCGCGCATGCTTGCCCTGTTCGCCGAAGACTTCGCCGAACAGTTCCGACGCACCGTTCGTCACCAGGTGCTGCTCGGTGAAGTCGGGTGTCGAATTGACCAGGCTCATGAGCTTGACGATGCGCCGCACCCGGTTCAGGTCGCCGTCGCAGGCCGCCTGCAGGGTCGCGATCAGGTCGATTGCCACGCCCCGCGCGGCCAGCTTGCCTTCTTCGGTCCCGATGTTGCGACCGAACTGGCCGACCCAGGGCTTGCCGTCTTTTTTTGCAATATGCCCGGACAGGAAAACCGTGTTGCCGATGCGCGAATGCATCACGTAGGCTGCCGCCGGTGTCGCCACGGCCGGCAGGACGATGTCAAGGGCTGCAAGTTTTTCAGAAAAATTCATCAGGGCTCCGATTCGGTAGGTGAAGTCGCCGTGGCCAGGATGGCGACAGCGGCAGTGGGCAAGACCGGCGCCGGCGTCGATGGCCGGCCGGATCGTCGTCGATTATCGCAAATTCGTCCGGCATGTGGCTGTTCATCGCGCGACCCCGGACTTTGCGCGTTGACAAATTTGTATCAATCGCCGAACAACCGGCCACGACGTGGCGCCAGCCGCAGCCTATCCGGCGAACCGGTCGTCGCCGCGCTTGAAATTGCTTTTTTCATCCCAACATCCGGTAACACGACGCAACGATGTCCGACCCGGCCAAGACCGGGCAAACATCCGAAGCGCCGGCGCTTCCGACCCACTCAAACACTTCGAGGTAAAAAAATGGCCGTAGCCGAAAAACAGACACTGGGATTCCAGGCAGAAGTCAAGCAACTGCTGCAGCTGATGATCCATTCGCTGTACTCGAACAAGGAAATCTTCCTGCGCGAACTGATCTCGAATGCCTCCGACGCAGCCGACAAGCTGCGCTTCGAAGCCATCAACAATGCCGCCCTGTTTGAAAACGACGCCGAATTGCAGATCACCGTCGGCTTCGACAAGGCAGCGCGCACCATCACCATTGCCGACAACGGCATCGGCATGAGCCGCGACGAGGCGGTCGAGCACCTGGGCACGATCGCAAAATCGGGAACGCGCGAATTTTTCTCCAAGCTCTCCGGCGACCAGCAAAAGGATGCGGCGCTGATCGGCCAGTTCGGCGTGGGCTTCTATTCGGCCTTCATCGTGGCCGACCGCATCACGGTCGACACGCGCCGCGTCGGCACGCCGGCCGAGGAAGGCGTGCGCTGGGAATCCGAAGGCGCCGGCGACTTCACCGTCGAAGCCATCGACAAGGCGCAGCGCGGCACCACGATCACGCTGCACCTGCGTGAAGGCGAGGATGAATTCCTCTCCTCCTGGAAGTTGAAATCGACGATTCGCAAGTACTCCGACCATATCTCGCTGCCGATCCTGATGCAGAAAGAGGAATGGGACGAAGAGAAGAAAGAGACGGTCACCCGCGACGAACTGGAGACCATCAACCAGGCCAGCGCACTCTGGGCACGCAGCAAGTCCGAGATCACGCCGGAGCAGTACACCGAATTCTACAAGCATGTCTCGCATGATTTCGAGGCGCCCCTGACCTGGACCCACAACCGCGTCGAAGGCCGCAGCGAATACACGCAGCTGCTCTACATTCCGGCGCGCGCACCGTTCGACCTGTGGGACCGCAACAAGCGCGGCGGCATCAAGCTGTACGTCAAGCGGGTCTTCATCATGGACGACGCCGAGCAGCTGATGCCGGTGTACCTGCGCTTCGTCAAGGGCGTGATCGATTCGAACGACCTGCCGCTGAACGTCTCGCGCGAACTGCTGCAGGAGTCGCGCGATGTCAAGGTGATCCGCGAGGGTTCGACCAAGCGCGTGCTGTCGATGCTGGAAGAACTGGCCAACGCCGACGAGCAGGAACAAAAGGACAAGTACGCCGCCTTCTGGAAGGAATTCGGCCAGGTCTTCAAGGAAGGCATCGGCGAGGATGGCGGCAACAAGGAGCGCCTGGCCAGGCTGCTGCGCTTTGCCTCGACCAACGGCGACAGCGACGTGCAGGACGTCTCGTTTGCCGATTACGTCGCGCGCATGAAGGAAGGCCAGAAAAAGATCTACTACGCCACCGGCGAAACCTATGCGGCCGCGAAGAACAGCCCGCACCTGGAAATCTTCCGCAAGAAAGGCGTCGAGGTGCTGCTGTTGACCGACCGCGTCGATGAATGGATGCTGTCGTTCCTGCAGGATTTCGAAGGCAAGGACCTGGCCTCGGTTGCCAAGGGCGGCCTCGACCTGGGCGAACTCGAAGACGAAGCCGAAAAGAAGCAGCATGAAGAAACCGAAGTGCAGTATCAGGACCTGGTCGGCAAGATGAAGACGGCCCTGGCCGAAAAAGCCAAGGATGTGCGCATCACCTTCCGCCTCACCGATTCGCCGGCCTGCCTGGTGGCGGATGAGAACGAATTGTCAGGCAACCTGATGCGCATGCTCAAAGCCGCCGGCCAGAATGCGCCGGATGCCAAGCCGATCCTGGAAATCAATCCGGATCATCCGCTGGTGCAGCGCCTGAAATACGAGGATGCCAAGTTCGACGACTGGTCGCACATCCTGTTCGACCAGGCATTGCTGGCCGAGGGTGGTGCACTGACCGACCCGAGCGGCTTCGTGCGGCGTCTCAACGAGATGCTGCTGGGGATGGCGAGTCGCTGACCAGCAGGCGATACAGCAGGGTTCCGTCGATCGGCTGATGATTGCCGGCCTCGGCGGCGCGCACCAGCGCCACCATGCGGGCATTGCATGGAGCTGCGCGGCCGATCGAAGCGGCGAGCGTCACGATGGCGCCGCTCAGGTAATCGATTTCGGTGCGGCGTGCGGCCTGCAGGTCTTCCCACATCGAGGAGCGGGCTTCGGGGTCGATGCGCAGCATGGGCGCGGCAACCCGCCGGAAGACCGCATCCGGCAGGCGCAGCACCAGCGGCAGCAGGCGCGGCCCGAGCGCCACCACCTTGGCCGGACGGATGCCCGCCGCCAGCAGAATGCTGCGGCCCTCGCCGATCAGCGCCGCCAGGCAGCAGCGGTAGGCACGCTGCGACAACTCCGCCCTGAGCGTGATGCCCGACAGCGCATTGACCGCATTGTTCAGATTGATCAGCAGCTTGCCCCACTGGACCGCCTCGAAATCAGCTTTCTGCTGCAGCGGCAGGTGTGCTGCCGCAAACAGCGGCAGCCACGGCGCCAGGAAGGATGAGGCCTGGATCATCAGCTCGCCGGCGGTGCCGCGATGCAGGCGCCCCGCGTCCAGCTGCACCACGTTGAATGGCACCATCGCCGCCAGTACCGCGTGCGCAGGCAGTGCCGCCTGCAGGCGCTGCAGGTTGCCCACGCCATTCTGCAGGCTGATCACCAGCGCATCGGCGGGCGCGTGGGTTGCAATGAGCGCGGCGGCGGCGTCCGTATCCGCACTCTTGACCGTCACCAGCACCAGGTCGGCATCGGCCAGCGCCGCATGGTCTTGCGAAAACGGGATCGCGCCCGGTGCATGCACGACCCGGTAGCCATTCAGGTCGGTCAGCGTCATGCCGAACGTGCCAAGCCGCGCCTGCATGCGCGCGCGACCGATGAGCACGACGTCGGCACCGGCGTCGAGCAGGGCGCCGCCGATGTAGCCGCCAACCGAGCCGGCGCCGAGTATGACGATCTTCATGAGTACTGCTCCCTTTGGGTGTGCCAGGTCGGCCTGGCCTTCGTTATTTTGCTTGCCGCGCTGGTTGTCGCGCTTGTCGCTGCTTTTGTTGCCACGAATCGCAAGGACCGCGGCAGGCTGCGAGCATAAACCAGTTCCACCGGCAACTGCCGTCGACACGGTCGGCTCCGGTAAAATGCCGCATGCTAATCAAACGAAAATCCATCGAGGCACAGGCCAACCGCCGTGCCGGCCCCGGCAAGCACGCCGACGAGCCCATTGTGCCGAAGGCGCCACGCAAGCCGAAATTCGCCCCGGTGACCCTGTCGGAAATGGATGGCGTGCGCTATCTGCACTTCGGTACCGAATGGGTGCAGGGTGCGATGCGACTGCGCAAGCCCGACTGGCTCGAACTGGAATACGCGCAGCAGATGATGGCCTGGATGCTGTTCATGCAGACACCCCGCCATGTCGTCCAGCTCGGACTCGGCACCGCAGCGCTGACGAAGTACTGCTATCGCCAGTTTCCGCAGGCGCAGGTCACGGCGATCGAACTCAATGCCGCGGTGATCACTATCTGCGAAGCGATGTTCAAGCTGCCGCCAAACGATGCGCGCCTGCAGGTGCTGGAAATGGATGCCATGGACTTCGTCACGGCCGTGCACAACCACGACACCGTCGACGTGCTGCAGGTCGACCTGTACGACGCCACCGCCCGCGGCCCGGTGCTCGACACGCCCGAGTTCTATGCGGCCTGCGCTGCCTGCCTGACGGCAGACGGCGTCATGACGATCAACCTGTTCGGCGACCATCCGAGCTACGCGAAGAATCTGAAAGCCATGCGGCATGCGTTTGCCGACATCATCTGCCTGCAGGAGGTACATGACGGCAACATCATCGCCCTGGCTTTCAAACAGCCGCAGGCGCTCGACCTGAGCGCCTTGCACGCACGCGCCGCAGAGATCCGGTTGCAGACGAAATTGCCGACGAAGTCCTGGTTCGCCGGTGTCGAGGCGTGGCAGGCCGGCGGCGGCTTTCAAGCAATGTTGAAGAAAAAATAGGTGCATGGCGACACACTGTGGCGTGGTTGTCGCGCGCAGGGCCGGCGTCGATGCTAGTCTGGCCGCAGAGGCTGGCGTCGCGCCGGCCCACCGGCCGCCGTAGACATTGCCGGCTGCCACCGTCTCGCCACCGCTTCCGTAACAGGCCCACCAATGTCCGCATCCTTGCCTGCCATCGCCGCCCGACCGAAGTCGCTCGACCTGCAGCATGTCTTCGGCTGGCTGATGACCGATGGCATGCTGGAGCGGGCCGAGATCAAGGCGCATTACCACCGGGCACAGGAAATCTGCCGCCATTCCAAGCTCGGCCTGCATCCGCTGCTGGCCGTTGCGCAATGCAAGCTGCAGGCACGTGAGGCGCCGCACCGCCTGCTCGGCATCGACTGGCTCACCGAATGGCTGGCGGCGAAGGTCGGCCTGCCCTACTACCGCATCGATCCGCTGAAGATCGACTTCACCCGGCTGGCAGACATCATGTCGGCCACCTATGCAACCCGGTTTTCGATCCTGCCGGTCGACATCACGCCGACCGAACTGACGGTGGCCACGGCCGACCCGTTTGCCATCGGCTGGGTCGACGAGATCGCCAAGGTGTCGCGCCGCACGGTGCGGCTGGTGATCGCCAATCCGCAGGACATCGCGCAATACACGATGCAGTTCTATGCGCTGGCAAAGTCGATCAAGGGCGCCAACCGGATCTCGGGCCAGGATGCATCGCTGCGCAACAATTTCGAGCAGCTGGTCGAACTTGGCCGCAGCAACAAGCAGGTCGATGCAAACGACCAGCATATCGTCAACATCGTCGACTGGCTGTGGCAGTACGCCTTCGAGCAGCGCGCCTCCGACATCCACCTCGAACCCAAGCGCGACTTCGGCCTGATCCGCTTTCGCATCGACGGGCTGCTGCACCAGGTGTACCAGGTGCCGGTGGTGGTGCTGATCGCCATGACGGCGCGCATCAAGCTGCTCGGCCGCATGGACGTGATCGAAAAGCGCCGGCCGCTCGACGGTCGCGTCAAGACCCGTACCGCCGGCGGCCAGGAAGTCGAACTGCGCCTGTCGACCCTGCCGACCGTTTTCGGCGAAAAGCTGGTCATGCGCATCTTCGATCCGGAAGTCATCGTCAAGACCCTGCCCGAGCTGGGTTTTCCGCCCGACGACGCGCAGCGCTGGGATGCTCTAACCGCCCTGCCGCACGGCATCAACCTGGTGACCGGACCGACCGGCTCCGGCAAGACCACCACGCTCTACACGACCCTGAAGTCACTGGCGACGTCGGAAGTCAATGTCTGCACGGTCGAGGACCCGATCGAAATGGTCGAGGCATCGTTCAACCAGATGCAGGTCGCGCATGGCATCGACCTGAGTTTCGCCGATGGCGTGCGCGCGCTGATGCGGCAGGATCCCGACATCATCATGGTGGGCGAAATCCGCGACCTGGAAACGGCGGAGATGGCGGTGCAGGCGGCACTGACCGGCCACCTGGTGCTGTCGACCCTGCATACCAACGACGCACCCTCGGCGGTGATGCGCCTGCTGGAGCTGGGCGTGCCGCATTACCTGCTCGAAGCAACGCTGGTCGGTGTCATGGCGCAGCGCCTGGTGCGCATGCTGTGCCCGCATTGCAAGGCGCCCGGTGGTGCGCTCAGCGACGAAGTCTGGATGAC
>JANXSS010000053.1 GCA_025356535.1 Herminiimonas sp. | reverse complement strand
GCAGCTTGCGGGCATCGCACGCGGCCAGCGCGAGCTGCTGGTGCCGGGCGCCGTGCTCGACGTGGTGGTGGCAGGCGTGCGCGATGCCGAACACTGGATGATCGAGATCGTCGGCGAAGAGACCATCAGCCTCGACACCGGCGAGGCCGGCGAAATCCGCGCCTGGCACCTGGTGCGCGCGCCGCGCAGCGGCACCTACGACAAGCGCATCGATATCTGGCTGGCGCCCGCGCGGCAGTGGTATCCGGTAAAGTTGCGCTATACCGAACCGGGCGGCGACTATCTCGACCTCACGCTGTCGGCGCTGCGCTGATCGCTGCAACGCACGACTTGGCCATCGCTTCGGCGCACAACCGTTTTCAGGCAAGGACCCCGATTCATGTTCATACAAACCATTTCCCGGCGCGTCCGGGCGCCGCTTGCCGGCATCGCGCTGGCCGGCTGCATGATGGCAGCAGCGGCAGAAGCGCCACCGGCAGCCGATGCAGCGCAGGCGCCCGCCACATCGCCCGCTGCGCCCACTACGGCAGCACAGCAGCCGGCAGCCATCCGCAAGGTCAGCCTGCCACCTTCGGCCGCGCTGCATTACAAGATCCGCGCCCAGCAAAGCGGCTTCAGCATCGACGGCACGGGCGAGGTGCAATGGCAGGTCGGCGACGGCAGGTTTTCGGTCACGAGCGAATCGCGCGCCAGCCTGTTCGGCACGGTGCTCGAAGCCAGAAGCGTCGGCGAGGTCGACCAGTTCGGCCTGGCGCCGGCCAGCTTCAACAACAAGCGCTTTCGCAAGGATGCGACCATCACCACTTTTGATCGCCAGAGCAAGACCATCAGCTTTTCCGCCTCTGCCGTGACCTATCCGATCAAGGGCGGCGAACAGGATCGCAACAGCGTCATGTGGCAACTGATCGGCGTTGCCCGCGGCGCCGAGGGCAAGTTCAAGACCGGCAGCGAATGGCGCTTTTTCGTGGCCGGCCAGCGCGACGCCGAACCGTGGACCTTCAAGGTCGGCAAGACCGAAAAGATCCGCACGGCGCTGGGCGACCTGAACACGGTGCACGTCGTGCGCGCGCCGCCGCCGGACGCAAAGGGGCAGCAGCTCGACATCTGGCTGGCGCCGGCGATGGAATGGTATCCGGCGCGCATACGTTTTACCGACCCCGACGGCGAATACATCGAGCAGACGCTCGAATCGATTGCCCGGACTTGAAGGCACCGCACCGACCTCGCAGCGCCACGCTGCAGGTTGCCGGCATCTGTACACGCGGGCGGCACGCGCCGCCTGCAGGACGCTTCGCCGTATGACGCGTCGATCACTTCCTCCTCATTTCCGGACATGACATGACATCAACTAACCGCGCCCTGGTCCTCTTTTCCGGTGGCCAGGACTCCACAACCTGCCTGGCCTGGGCGCTGTCGCGCTATGCCCATGTGGAAACCATCGGCTTCGATTACGGCCAGCGGCATGCCATCGAACTGCGCGTGCGACCGCAGCTGCTGTCGAAAATCGTGACGATCGATCCGGCCTGGGCGCCGCGCCTGGGCGAAGACCACCTGATCGACCTGTCGCTGCTCGGCAAAATTTCGGAAACGGCGCTGACGCGCGACGTCGACATCGCCTTTTGCAACGATGGTTTGCCGAACACGTTCGTTCCCGGCCGCAATCTGCTGTTCATGATGGTCGCCGCCACCGTCGCCTATCGGCGCGGCTTGGATGTGCTGGTGGGCGGCATGTGCGAAACCGATTTTTCCGGCTATCCCGACTGCCGCGACGACAGCATGAAGGCGCTGCAGGTCGCGCTCAATCTTGGCATGGCGACCCGGCTGAAACTGGAGACGCCACTGATGTGGATCGACAAGGCGGCAACCTGGTCGCTGGCGCAGGACCTGGGTGGCGCTGCGCTGGTGGAACTGATCCGCGCCGACACCCATACCTGTTATCTGGGCGAGCGCGGCGTGCTGCACGACTGGGGGCATGGCTGCGGCGTCTGCCCGGCGTGCGCCTTGCGCGCGCGCGGGCATGCCGAGTTTGTCGCCCGGGCCTGAACGACCTGGAGCGTTGAAGCGACCGCCCGGCGACAAACGCCGCCGGGCTCGGGCGCATTCGAAAACAGACTTTATTTCGTTGTGGATGTTGCAACGGCAGGCGCGGCAGCCGGGTCTTTTGGAGCAACCGGCAGATAGGTGGTTTCACCCATCATCACCTGGAACAGGTCGGGTAATCGTAGGCTGCGCCCGATGCGGCATCGACGCCGGCGCCGATGAAGCCGCCAAACAGCAGGTTCCCGGCCATCATGCCCTTGGTCGCGGATTTGGCGACTGCCATGCCGGCAGGCAGATCGGCCTTTTCACATTTGACGTTCATGTCGCCGTACGCACGGTGCACGGTCACGGTGCCCGGCGTCGTGACGTAATAGACGCCCTTGTCGTTTTCAAGCTTGCAGCTCGCGCCCGCAACCGGACCGGACTTCTGCAGGGTTTCGACCGACACGACCTGACTGGTTCCATTGACAATCGATGCGCAGCCCGTAAGCGATGCAACGGCAATTGCCGCGGCAAGGATTGCGGACGTTTTCAAAAAAATTTTATACGACATTTTTTAATTACTCCCTGGTTGAGACACAGGCGAACACCCATGCCGTTCGATCTCGAACGCGGTCGCAGCAGTTCGAGAGCCTTCATACGCCACCCCACCGGATGCGGATCACATCTTTCAATGTGGCGTGGCGACAGCCATCAGAACCTTCGGCAACGCGACAAGCTATCCGAAATCGCAGCAAGGCGAAATACCCTGTCCAGGCAATTAGAATTTCGTTGTGGAATGGGAGAAATCGTGTGGCGTCGCGGCGAAACTGGCCGCGCGCTGACCGTCATCCAGGCAGTCGCCATTGACTTGGACAGCTACTGGACTGACAAGGGATCGAACCGACTCGTCGTGCGAGCAGTAAGCATTCAAAAACAGCGGGCGGTTGCCTCTTGCCGGGCAACCGCTGCGACAACGCCTCAGGCCGCCTGCTGACGCACCAGCTCGATCACCTTGCCCGCATTGTCCGACTCTGGCGCATCGAAGGCCGCCAGCAACGCCGCCTCGTGCACCCGCGCAGCTTCCAGATGCCGCGCCTTCACATGTCCATAGCCGCGGATGTCTTCCGGAATGCTGGCAATCACTACTGCAGTGGCAAGGTTCGACGCCGTCAATCGCGTCAGCAGCCGTGCGACGGTTGCCCGGTATTGCACCACCAGCGCACGCTCCTGGCGACGTTCTTCGGTGTGGCCGAAGGGATCGAAAAACGTGCCGCGCAGCGCCTTGAATTTCGCCAGCACCGAAAACGCCCGCAGCATCCACGGCCCGAATTCCTGCTTGATGAGATGACCTTTCGCATCATGCTTTGCCATGATCGGCGGCGCCAGGTGAAACTTCAGCTTGTAGTCGCCTTCGAACATGCCGGCCACTTTTGCGGCGAAGGCACCGCTGGTGTAGAGCCGCGCGACTTCGTATTCATCTTTATAGGCCATCAGCTTGAAGAAGTAGCGCGCCACCGCTTCCGTCAAGCGTAATGCGGCAGGCGGCCCGCTCAATGCCGTCTCGGCTGCGCGCACCTGCTCGACGAAGTCCTGGTACCGGCGTGCATAGTCGGCGTTCTGGTAGTCGGTCAGGAACGCCACGCGGCGCTTGATGATGTCGTCCAGACTCTGGCTGCGCTTGAATTCGATCACCTGCGCCGGCGCTTCAGCCGTTGCGCCATTCATGCGCGCCAGTTTTTCCACCGCGGCGAGATCATGCGCGGCAGTGCGGCCCCAGACGAACGCCTGCTGGTTGAAGTCGACCGACACGCCGTTCAAAGTGATCGCCTGCGTCAGCGCCGCATGCGACAGCGGCACCCAGCCCTTCTGCCAGCAATAGCCCAGCATGAACATGTTGGTGGCAATCGAGTCGCCCATCAGCGCCGTGGCGATCCTGCCGGCGTCGATGACGTCGACCCGCTCGGCGCCGCAGGCTGCGCGAATCGCCGCCTGCGCGGCGGCGCCCGGATACTGCCAGTCCGGATTTTTCACAAACGCAGCCGTTGGCGTCGCCGTGCCATTGACGGCGCCATGGGTGCGGCCTTCGCCCATGCGCGAGAGCGCGTCGCGCCCGGCGGTGACGATCATGTCGCAACCGATGACGAGGTCTGCCGCGCCGGTGCCGACGCGGGTCGAATGAATGTCCTGCGGCTGGTCGGCCAGGCGCACGTGCGACAGCACCGGGCCGCCCTTTTGCGCCAGGCCGCTCATGTCCAGCACCGAGCAGCCGCGGCCCTCGATGTGGGCTGCCATGGCCAGGATCTGGCCGACCGTTACCACCCCGGTGCCGCCGATGCCTGTGACCAGGATGCCGTAACCGTTTGCCGTGCTTGGCACCACAGGTTGCGGCAGCGTGCCGGCGAGCGCGTCCGGCGAGGCCAGTGCGGCCGGCGTCACCGCGGCGGCTTTTTTCGGTTTCTTCAGGCTGCCGCCTTCGACCGTCACGAAGCTCGGACAAAAACCCGTGACACAGGAAAAATCCTTGTTGCACGACGACTGGTTGATCTGCCGCTTGCGGCCGAACTCGGTCTCCAGCGGCTCGACCGAGAGGCAATTCGATTGCACGCTGCAGTCGCCGCAGCCTTCGCAGACCGCTTCGTTGATGACGACGCGCTTTGCCGGATCGGGATACTCATTGCGTTTCCGGCGCCGGCGTTTTTCCGAGGCACAGGTCTGGTCGTAGATCATGGCCGAGACGCCCTTGCATTCGCGAAGCTCGCGCTGGACGGCGTCGAGTTCGCTGCGATGGCGCACGGTCACGCCCGGCGCCCAATCGTAGCCGGCCGGATACTTGTCCGGCTCGTCTGTTACGACGATGATCGGTGTGACGCCTTCGGCGGCGATCTGGCGCGAGATGATGGCCGGGTCGAGCGGGCCGTCGAAGGCCTGGCCGCCGGTCATGGCAACCGCATCGTTGTAGAGGATCTTGTAGGTCATGTTGACCTTCGATGCGACGGCCGCGCGGATCGCCAGCAGGCCCGAATGATAATAGGTGCCGTCGCCCAGGTTCGCAAAGACATGCTGCTCGGAGGTGAACGGTGAATGGCCGATCCAGGTCGTGCCCTCGCCGCCCATGTGAGTGAAGGTCGCGGTCTCGCGGTCCATCCACAGCACCATGTAATGGCAGCCGATGCCGGCCAGCGCGCGGCTGCCGTCGGGCAGCTTGGTCGAGGTATTGTGCGGGCAGCCCGAGCAGAAATGCGGTATGCGGTCCTTGGCCGGATCGGGTGCTGCGGCGACCTTCAGGATGGCTTCCTTGGCCTCCAGATAAGCGACCCGTTCCCTGACGCGTTGCTCGACCGGATGGCCGGCAAAGTACTTGCTGATCCGGCTGGCAATCGCCCGGGCGATCTGCGCCGGATTCAATTCATAGGTCGCCGGCAGCAGCCAGTCGCCGTGGCCGACACCGGGCCGGTTGCTCCATACGCCGGTGTCGTCGAACTTGCCGACCACGCGCGGGCGCACGTCGTCGCGCCAGTTGTAGAGTTCTTCCTTGACCTGGTATTCGAGGATCTGGCGCTTTTCCTCGACCACCAGGATTTCTTCCAGGCCCTGGGCGAATTCCCGTACGCCTTCGGCTTCCAGCGGCCAGGTCATTCCGACCTTGTAGAGACGGATGCCGATGTCGGCGGCGACCTGTTCATC
>JANXSS010000140.1 GCA_025356535.1 Herminiimonas sp. | reverse complement strand
TCTCGCTGCCGCACCCGACGCAGTCGCCGTATTCATCGCGCCCCATGCGCTGGCGGGCGGCGTCGATGGCGCGCAGCTCGCCCATGTCGCGGCCAACGGCGGCATTGCCCAGGTCCATGGTCAGTGTTGCAAACGATGAATCGCCTGCATCCGGCACTTCGCTGGCAACTTGTACGAACTCGTCCTTTTCGGCGTTTTCTTGCTGCAGGTGGGCACGCAGCACGCCTTCGCGCCGGTCAAGCAGGTCGTGTAAATGGTCGAGTTGGGTCTTGGTCAAGGCTGGCATGGTCGTTTCTTCATCGTGAATTGATCGGAGCGCTGCGGCTGCGGTCATCCGTCTGCAGGAAAGGCAGGATAGGCAGGACGACCGTAGTCATTCAGACACCGAAATCGGGCAAGCGTGCCAGCCCGCAGCGCAAGCGAAGAAATAAGCGCGCAGTCGTTACCGGCCTGCGGGCGTTTGCTCGAGAATTGCGTTGGACGACGTTGACGATATCGATAAAATATCAGGCGCTGCGGAATCATTTGATCGCCGTCTGTCAAACTCCATGGCAACGCTTGTCCCCGGCTCGCCCGGGCATGTCATCGGAAAGGTCCACAATGCCCGTCATTCAAGTCGTCCTGAACGAACTCGATCACCAGCGCCTGGAGCAGGTTCATGCGGCAGTTGTCGCAACGTGGGCGCAACTCGGCCACAGGTCGCAGCCGCCGACCTTTGCCGCCTGGCTCGGCATGCGGCTCGCCCAGGCCGGAACCGAGGACGACGAGGCCTCGCTCGGCGACATCCGGGTCTTCAACGCGATCGAACGTCTTGTTACCAGCCTGCCGCAGCATGGATTCCAGCTCGCGCATACGGCAACGGCGGACGTCGATCCGCAGCGCTCCTGCGGCGCGCTTGCCAAGGCGATGGTCGACGACTTCAAGCTGCGCCCGCAATACGCAAAACGCCTGCAGGAACTGTTCGCGCATTATCTGAAGGGCGCCCGCGAAATCGCCGACACGGCGCAGGTCGGCATCACCAACCGGGCCTATGGCGCGCTGACCGAGGCGCATCGCAAGCTCACCGAACGCACCGGCGGCGCGATTGCCAGGCTCGGCGCCGACAAAGCGATCGGCCGGGTCGAAGGCGCCACCGCCATGCTGGTCGGGCTTGAAGTCATGGACCGGGCAACGGCAAAAAAACGCACCAGCGCCTTCACCGCGCAGGCACGTGCCGTGCGCAAGAGCGGCTGGGTCGGCAAGATGTTCGGTGAAACCTGAAGCGTGCGCGCTGCCAGCGAAGTCTTCAAGCGGTGCGACATGAAGGAGAGGAAAGGATGGATTTGATGCGCAATCAATTTGGCGTGCCGCAATATCCGGCGGACGATGTGCGCAGGCTGTTCGTGCTGCTGGCGGCAATCGAACTGCTGGAGCGGCCCACACAATCGGCGGTTGCGGATTTGAGCGGTCATCCACGCGAGGCGGTCGATGCCGACGTACAACGCCTGCGCGAGGAGTTTGGCGTCAACCTGCACAAGGTTGGCGAGGTGTACCGTATCGAATCCTGGGGCGATGTCCTGAAGCAGCGCGGCGTGCGCCGCCACCTGAAGGCGACCTGAGGCACAGCGATGCTCGCGGCGGTGGCACTGCAGACCTTCGGGGCTAGGGCTCCTGCAACATCGCCTGGCCGATGCGGTGTGCTGCTTCCAGGGCGCTGGCCTCGTCGGCAAACACTTCCTCGACCGCCACCCGCTTGCGCGGCACGATGCTGTTGCGATGCGCCGGATTGTCGGACGGACTGAAAATGGCGACATAAGCCGCCCATCCTGCATTGTCGGCCAGCGCGCCGGCTTCATATTCGATTTCGTATTTCCCACATTGTTCGGTCGGCATTGGCAGCTCCCTGAATCAATTGCGATCCTGGTGAAACAGGATCGTTACAGGCAATAAAAAAGCCCTTGATGGTCAAGGGCTTGTCTATATCTCTGGCGGAGACGAAGGGAGTTCCCCCCGCCGCTGTAAGCCGTTGATAAGTAAGCTTTTTTCCTATCAAGGTGTAGCAGAAGCTTATCACAATCGGGGTAGCACCGAGCAGCCAACTTACTCGCATATCAACCTTCGCCAACGCCAGCCACTCCGGCTCGACCTCCTAAGGAAATTTAGGTACCAGCGCGCAAAACGTGGGCGGCAACTCCCTTGACACGCTGGTTTGTATAAGTGCGGCGGGAGCGTATGACCACGTACCGCGCCGCGTCATTAATCAGCCCCGCCCACAAGGCTCGCCGCAGCCGCGATTCACGCGATGCGCGACACATCGCAGCTAAGGCTCCCTCGCAGTCATCGGCCCTTATGGTCGATAGACCTATTGAGTGACATCTGCCAATCAATAAATTTTCTGCCAGCCGTTTTACGTTCAAATTCCTAGAAAATTATTTATCGGCCTGTTTAACAATGGCCATTTATTGCTTCAATGCAACAATTCTGGAGTCATCTGGGGGTGTGATGCCTATACGTTTTACCGCTGCAACGGTGCCGCGGAAAACAGGAGGCATCAAATGAATTCACCCTACACCCCACTGCTCAACGAGCCGGCGGCGCAGACCACCGCACGTTTTATAGCGTTCCTTCGACGGCACGACCTTGATTATGGCATTACCTGGCAATGGGTCGGCCGCGTACGTCATGGCGTGCTCGAGGTCTACGAAAACAGATTGGGCCCATGCGACGGCAACGTCCTGGCGCAACCGTTTGAGCGCAACACGGCTACCTGGGCAGACAGCGATTGTCGCCTCGTGAAGGTTCGCACGGGCTCGCCAAAGCACCT
>JANXSS010000439.1 GCA_025356535.1 Herminiimonas sp. | reverse complement strand
GCGATCAGGTCGGCCGGCGCCTGCGTGATCAGGGCGTCGTACAGGCCCAGGGTCGCGCCGAGCTGCGCCTGGTCGAACTTCATTTCCTGCGCTATGTTTCCCTGCAGCAGACGCACCGTGATCGGTGCGCCGGCCGGCGTCGTCCAGGCATGTGCGCGCAGGAACTGGCCGGTGCCGAACAGCAGGGCTACCAGCAGCAGCAAGCCGACCGGACGCCGCCGCGAGCCGGACCGTTCGGTCACCAGCAGCACCAGCGTTGCGGCGACGACGGCAGCGGCCATGCTCACGCCATAGATGCCGATGACCGGTGCAAACCCGGCCAGGGGCGCGGCAACATGCGCATAGCCGGAGGATAACCAGGGAAAGCCGGTGAAGATCCAGGCGCGCGTCCACTCGGCCAGCATCATCGTCGCCGGCAGGACCAGCAGGAGGGTAACCGCCGGGCTGCAGCCGGCACGCTCCTGCAGCCAGCGGGCGCCACCGGTGGCTGCACCCGCCAGCAAGCCCAGGCCACTTGTCAGCAAGCCGATTGCCAGCACGGTCAGCCAGGCAGGCATGCCGCCGATGTCGTGCAGGCTCACGTAGAGCCAGTAGACGCCGGCGCTGGTGGCGGCAAAGCTGTAGAGCCAGCCGAACAGGGCCGCCTGGCGCGCGCCCGGGGCGCGCATGACCAGCCAGAAGAGGATTGCAGTCCAGAGAATTTGCAGCGGCCAGGCGCCGAAGGGCGCGAAGGCAAAGACATTCAGGGCGCCGGCGACCAGGACAAGCAGAATCGGCATGCGCCCGGACGGAGCGGCGAAACGCTGCACGTCGGCCTGTGGTGCCGGTGCAAGGGCCGGTGCAGATGCGGGCGCAGGCCCGGGCGGCAATGCGGCGCCTATGTCAGTCCTCGCCCGCGTCCGGCAACGGTGGCAGTTTTTCCACCAGCAGCACGTGGACCTGGCGGGCGTCGGCACGCAGGACTTCGAAGCGCAGCCGTTCGATGTCGAAGACGTCGCCCTTGTGCGGCACCCGGCCCTGGTGGTTTGCCACCAGGCCGCCGATGGTGTCGACGTCCTCGTCGGAAAAGCTGGTGCCGAGCGTTTCGTTGAACTGCTCGATCTCGGTCAGCGCCTTGATGCGCCAGCGCAGCCCGTGCGTGCCTTCCTTGATGGCGAGGATGTTGTCTTCTTCCTCGTCGAAATCGTATTCGTCCTCGATGTCGCCGACGATCTGCTCCAGCACGTCCTCGATCGTGATCAGGCCGGCCACGCCGCCGTATTCATCGACGACGATCGCCATGTGGTTGCGGTTGGCGCGAAAGTCGCGCAGCAGCACGTTGAGGCGCTTGGATTCGGGAATGAACACCGCCGGGCGCAGCATGTCGCGCACGTCGAAGGAATCCTCGGCGTAGTAGCGCAGCAGGTCTTTTGCCAGCAGGATGCCGGCGACCTTGTCGCGCTCGCCTTCGACCGCCGGAAAACGCGAATGGGCCGTCTCCAGCACCATCGGCAGCCATTCCTCGATCGGCTTGCTGATGTCGACCATGTCCATCTGCGAGCGCGGAATCATGATGTCGCGCGCCGACAGGTCCGAGACCTGGAAGACGCCTTCGATCATCGACAGCGCATCGGCGTCGATCAGGTTGCGTTCATGCGCGTCGTGCAGGATTTCGAGCAGTTCGCCGCGATTTTCGGGCTCGGGAGAGATCAGGTTGGTCAGGCGTTCGAGCAGCGACCGGTGGGGCTTGGCGTCAATGAGCTTGACGCCGGTAGAGTGATCTTGCATGAGGGGCAAAAAGCCGTGGGTCCGACTGGGTTTCGATAGTCGAGAGGATACACGAAAAAACCGGGCGTCCCGAAGATCACGCCGGACGGCCGGCGAATCGGCGACGGCGGATCGAACGGGTTTTCAAATATAGTTGATTCAAGGAAATATTCAGATCAGGCGAGGTCGATTTTGATACCATAAGTAAATAATTCCGTCGGCGTAAGGCGCAAGCCGGCCTCTGCCCCGCGGGCATCTGCAAGACATCGGGAAGGTTCATGCAATCCAAGGGCTTTACGCTGATCGAAGTGCTCATCACGGTGGCGATCGTTGCGATCCTGGCGGCCATCGCCGTGCCGAGTTATGCAAGTTACGTAAAGCGCAGCAAGGCCAATTCGGCAACGGCGGACCTCGGTGCGCTTGCCCTGACGCTGGAGAGTGGTTTCCAGAAGACACTCGCCTATCCGACCTACGCGGCAGGAACCGTGATTCCGAACCTGCCTTCGGCGCGCACCAGTCCCCAGACCACCGACTTCGGTGCGTGGTCGCCCTCCCAGGGCCAGGTCTTTTCGTACTCGATCACTTCCGACAGCGCCACCAGCACCTACACCGTGACGGCAACCGGCACCGGCAGCCTCGCGGGCTGCACGCTGAGCCTGTCGAACGCCAATGTCAGAACCGTCAACAGCGCCAGCGCCTGCGGTTTTTCAAGCTGGTAGGCAGCCGTGTCGATGCCGGCGCCGCGCGGTTTTACCCTGATCGAGCTGCTGATCACGATCAGCATCACGGCTTTCTTGCTGGCGACTGCCGCGCCGCTGACGCTCGACTGGGTCTACAGCGCGCAGACGCGCGATGCGCGCGGCAAGCTGGCGCGGGCTTTCAGCATGACGAAATCGATTGCGCTGCGTAATGCAGGCGGGGCCGCGGCGCCGTCTGCCGCCTCTGGCCTGAAAATCCTTACCGACGGCACCACCAACACGGTGCTGGCCTGTATCGGCGCTGCCGGCAGTGCCACCTGTGCGGTCGGCGGCAGCAGTCTCAAGTGGTCTGCCACCTATCGCGCGGCAATCAGCACCACCATCAACGGCGTGGCATTAAGCGCTGCTGCGCCGCTGACGATCGATCTCGATAACCGCGGTAACGCCCTGACCGGCACCGCCTTCACGCTCAGCAGGGGGGGCAGCAACAATGCGGAAACCGGAACGCTGTACTAGCGGCAGGCCACGTCCGGCCTGCCGGCGCGAGCGTGGCGACGCGCTCCTGGAGGCGCTGATCGGCGTCCTGCTGACCGTCGTCATCGGCCTGGGCCTGAGCTACGCCGCCTCCCGCACGCTGGTCGAGCAGCGCAACCAGACGACCCAGAATGCCGTGCTGGCGCAGGTCAGCAATGCCTTGCTGACCACCGGCGTGCCGTCGCTGTGCACGAGCGGCATCAACGTGGCACTCAAGAACGCGAACATCAATGCCACCCTGAAGCTGCAATCGTCGCCGGTCTGCGCCAGCGCGCCGATCACGGTGTCGGTCACCGGTGGCGCCGCAACGCTCAGCGCGGCGTTGCCGGCCGGCGTGGTCACCAGCATGCACTTTGTAACGCCCGGCGATGCGGCCTCCATCGCGCTGCTTGGCGGCAACGGCGTACTGGCGATTTCACAATGAGTCCGAGATGAAACGCCTGTCGCAGACCGGCACGTCGCTCATCAGCATGATGATCGGCCTGGTAATTTCCAGCATCGCCGTGCTCGGCCTGATGAGCGTGTTCCAGGCGGTGGCGCATTCGACCGCCAGTGCCAGGGATGCCAGCAGCAATGAAGACCAGCTGACCTCATCCTTGCTGCGCGCCGGCATGTCGGTGCAGGACGCCGGTTTCGGGATCGCCGGTCCGCTCTTCAATACGCACATGGTGCTGATCACCAGGGCGGTGCTGTCGTCGCCTTCCGCAAACGGCGCCAGGACCCTCTCGGGCAGCGTGGCAGCCGTTGGCAGCGCGGCGAACGCCGTCGTCTGGACCCGCAAGATTGCCGGCGGCGCGACCGAATGCGCGGGCCTGTATGCGCCGGCCGGCGGCGGCCTGCAGACCTTGAATGCGACCGCCTGCACCGATGCGACCGAATGGGGCACGCTGGCCTGGTCGGCCACCACGATGATCGAATCGCCGGCGACGAACCAGTTCCGCAGCGTGATCAGCTTCAAGGCCACCGCGACTCCCGCCGGATGCCAGCCCTACGGCATAACGGCCACCGGCGGCGTCTACACGATCTCGCTCGACACCACCAACAGCGCCGGGCTTGCCACCGCCTCGCTGTACTGCCTGTTGAATTTCCAGTGACGACCATCGGGAGCATGCCTTGAAGCAGACACATCACGGTGGCCGGCGACGGCAGGCGCTGCGCCCGGCAAGGCAGGGCGGCATCGCAAACATACTGATCGCGCTGCTGGTCGGCCTGGGACTGACCGCAACGGTTGCGGGAACCGCGGCCTACATACATGGCAGCCAGGAGCGGTCCATGACCTCGCACGGCCAGATCCAGGCTCAGATGAAGGCCTGGACCGGTGCCGAAGTGGTGCGCCAGTATCTGGCGCAGATGCAGACCGCCGGCACGCTGGCGCAGCTTGCCGTGGCCGTTGCAAATGCCCCGCCGGCGACCGGCCTGTCGCTCGACCTGGCCGGCGTGACCGGCATCAAGGCCTACCTGACGGCGGTCGACAGCGTCACCCTGCCGACGGTGTTTACCGCGAAGATCACCGGCACGACTGCCGCCGCCACCCGCGCCGAATCGAACTCGGTCCTCGAGGTGGTGTTCAGTGCGGCCGGGTCCAGCAAGGTCGTCGCACCCCTGACCTTCATTCGCAACTTGAAGCTCGGCGGCGCGATCACGGTGCAGAAACCGGCCGGATCCACGACACCGGTGGTCATCAACGTCAGGGGCGACATCAGCACCTCGGGCAACCTGATCACCGGCGTCGATGTCCTCAATGCGACCGGGTCGATCAACATCGACAGCGGCTCGACCTTCAGCCAGCTCAATTCGAACTGCGATGTCGTGCTCTCGGGCTCGGTGACGGCCGTGTCGGTCAACGCCCTGCGCAACATCTGCATGAGCGCCAACGCCGCAACCTCCGGCACGGCCGTGGCAAACGGCTCGATCCTGGCGCTCAGCGACTACAGTCGCAACGGCACGCTGTCGGCGCTGGCCAATCCGAACCCGGTCGCTACCTGCCTGGCCAGCGGCGCCGGCGGCACCGGTTCGACGGCGTCGACCTGCATGCCACCGCTCATTGCCGGCGTCGACCTCAGCGCCGCCAACGCCGGCGCGAAGGTCGTCAATACCAGCGGCAGCGTCACCCTGTCCCAGGGCACGATCGGCGAAATCAACGCAAAAGGCAACCTGACCGTCTCCGGCAATGGCTCGGTCAACACCGGCAAGGTCGGCGGCACGCTGAGCAAGCCCGGCTACAACGCCAACGTGCACGTCACCACGACGCCCGGCTTTGCACCGACCCTCACGGCTGCGGCCCTGGTGACGTTGCCCACCAACCAGTTCAATGCGTATGCGGTGCGCTCGCTGGCAAACTACGCCTTCAGTTTCGATGCCGCCGGCTATCCGAAAGTCGTGGTGCAGAACGTCAACGGCATCGCCAACGGCACCTACTACCTGGGCGACTACAGCAGCAACCAACGGGATTACCTTTGCAGCGCCATCGTTGCCGGGTCGCCCCCGAGTGCGCCGAAGTGCATGGGTGCCGCCAGCGGCGGCAAGCAGATCTGCCAGGGCTACAGCCCCTACAACAGCTGCTTTGCCAACGGCAGCGGCGCCTGGGTAATTGCGACCAGTTTCGGCATCCTGCCCGGCATCGCCTGGTTCGAGGGCAACCTGACGCTGTCGGTGGGGAAGTTCTACAACACCTTCATCGCCACCGGCAACATCGATACGAGTGCCAGCACCGTGGTGTATGCGCCGAACTATGCAGGCTACAGCGGCACCGCCGGCGGCGTCACCTATGCGCCCACGGGCATCTGCGTCAACAGCTACTTCCCCGGTGTGTATCCCACCCAGTTTTGCAACATTGCAACGACGAGCTACGATCCGAATGCAGCCAGCGGTATCGGCAACTATGCCTTTTTGGCAGGCAGCTGGAGCGGCGCCTCCTATGCCGGAACGGGCAGTTATGTGGGCGGTAATGTCACCATCGGCGCCTCGTCGATCATCCGCGGCAGTATCAAGGCCGGCAACGAATTCGCCAGCAGTGGCGCGGCGACGATCTCGGGCGGCGTGACCGCCCTGGCGCAGGGCACCGTGGTCAACAATTCCCTGAGCGCCAGCACCACGTTCGAACTGGCGCAGTTGCCGTCGACCTTCGACATCAGCGGCGGCAGCGTCGGCGGTGGCGCGCCGTCTGCTCCGGCCAGCATCAAGTGGGCGCGCTACCTGTAGACAGGCCTAACGCGCCAGGTAGGGATCGGGCCACCCGAGCGCGGCCAAAATCGTCGTCTCGAGTGCCTCCATCTCGGTGGCCTCCGCATCGTCCTCGTGGTCGTAGCCCTGTGCATGCAGCACGCCGTGCACCACCAGGTGGGCGGCGTGCGCTGCCAGCGGTTTTTGCTGCGCCCGGGCTTCCTCGGCCAGCACTGCGCTGCAAAACACGATGTCGGCGCGCACCGGCGTCGCATCGTCCGCCAGGCTCTCCTCGTCCTCGTCCGCATAGGCGAAGGTCAGCACGTTGGTTGCATAGTCGCGGCCGCGGTAGTCGCGGTTCAGCACGCGCGCTTCCTCGGCATCGACGAAGCGCAAGGTCAGTTCGGCCGGTGCCATCAGCGCCGCCTGCACCCAGCGCCGCAGCACCGGGCGGGTGACGATGCCGGCAAGGCTGGCGTCGGCATACTGGACGGTGAGCGAGAGCTTATTTTTTGACGGCATTTTTGCTGGTGGTGGCACGCTTGGTCGCGATCGGCGCGATAGCGGTTTTCACTGCACGCCTGGCCGTGGTGCCGGCCGGATCGCGCGTTGCGACGGCCGCCTTGACGCCGGGTGCCGCCGCCTTGCGGGGCGCGCGAGCGCTGGGTTGCTCGCCGCCCGCCACCGCTGCATAGGCGTCGACGATGCGCGCCACCAGCGGATGCCGCACCACGTCGGCGCTGGAAAACGGACAGAAGGCGATGCCGCGCACCTCGGAGAGGATCTCGACCGCATCGACCAGGCCGCTTTTCTGCGAGCGCTGCAGGTCGATCTGAGTGACGTCGCCGGTCACGACTGCCTTGCTGCCGAAGCCGATCCGGGTCAGGAACATCTTCATCTGTTCCGGCGTGGTGTTCTGCGCCTCGTCCAGGATCACGAAAGCATGGTTCAGGGTGCGCCCGCGCATGTAGGCCAGCGGCGCGATCTCGATGGCCTGTTTCTCGAACATCTTTTGCGTGCGGTCGAAGCCGAGCAGGTCGTACAGCGCGTCGTACAGCGGGCGCAGGTAGGGATCGATCTTCTGCGACAGGTCGCCCGGCAGAAAGCCCAGGCGCTCGCCGGCCTCGACTGCCGGGCGCGTCAGGATGATGCGCTTGACGGCGTCGCGCTCCAGCGCATCGACCGCGCAGGCCACCGCCAGGTAGGTCTTGCCGGTGCCGGCCGGGCCGACGCCGAAGGTGATGTCATGCTCGATGATCGACTTGATGTAGGCCAGCTGATGCGGCGTGCGCCCGCGCAGGTCGCTGCGCCGGGTTTTGAGCACCGGTTCCTCGATGGCGGCGGGCGTGGGCAGCTCCAGCGCGGCCACGCTTTTGCGGCGTGACTTGCCCACGATCGGCGCGGCCATGATCTCGGGCGGCGCCATGCCGGCGCGCTGCTCGACCAGCGCCAGCTGGATGTCCTCGATCGAGATCAGCTTGTCGGCGATTTCATAGAACTGTTCGAGGATGGCCAGCGCGCGCTCGCCATTCCTGCCGCCGACGATGAATTTTTCGCCGCGCCGGAAGATCGTCACGTCGAGTGCGGCGGAAATCTGCCGCAGGTTTTCATCCATCGGCCCGCACAGGTGGGCCAGGCGGCGGTTGTCCAGCGGTTGCGGTACGAAGTAGAGCGGTTGCGAAGGGTGGGGAGTTTTCAATTTGGCGTCAGACGGCAAGCGGTTGGTTGGCGGCTGCGGCGGGCGCGCTTGCCGCGGGATCGACCAGGGAAGATGACGTCGATGCAGGCGCGCCATCGCGTTCGCCGCGCAGCGTGTAGCCGAAGGTCTCGGTGATGCGCACGGCGACGATCCGGCCGACGAGCGCGGCGGCAGTGTCAGCGCCGGTGCCGGCAACGGCGAAATTGACGACCCGGTTGCATTCGGTGCGGCCCTGCAGGTCCTGCGGATTTTTCTTCGACGTGCCTTCGACCAGCACCTGCTGCACGCTGCCCACCAGCGCTGCGCTGTAGCGGCGCGTGTTGGCATCGATGACCGCCTGCAGGCGCTGCAGGCGCGCCAGCTTGGCCGCATGCGGTGTCGTGTCTTCCAGGCCGGCCGCCGGCGTGCCGGGGCGGGCGCTGAAGATGAAGCTGAAGCTGTTGTCGAAGCCGATGTCGTCGATCAGCTTCATCATCGCCTCGAAATCGGCCTCGTCCTCGCCCGGAAAGCCGACGATGAAGTCCGACGAGATGCGGATGTCGGGCCGCACCGCGCGCAGGCGGCGCAGCACCGACTTGTACTCCAGGCCCGTGTAGCCGCGCTTCATGGCTGCCAGGATGCGGTCGGCGCCGTGCTGCGCCGGCAGGTACAGGTGATTGACCAGCTTGGGCACGCGCGCATAGGTGTCGATGAGGCGCTGGGTGAATTCCTTCGGATGGCTGGTCACGAAGCGGATGCGCAGGATGTCGTCGAAGGCGGCGATGTATTCGATCAGGAGCGCGAAGTCGGCGATTTCGCCATCGGCCATGACGCCCCGATAGGCATTGACGTTCTGGCCCAGGAGCGTGACTTCGCGCACGCCCTGCGCGGCCAGCCCGGCGACTTCGGTCAGCACATCCTCGAAGCGGCGCGAGACTTCCTCGCCGCGCGTGTAAGGCACCACGCAGTAGCTGCAGTACTTGCTGCAGCCTTCCATGATCGAGACGAAGGCGGTCACGCCGTCGACCTTGGCCGGCGGCAGGTGATCGAATTTCTCGATTTCCGGAAAACGGATGTCGACCTGCGCGACGCCGCTGCGGCGCCGCTCGCCGATCAGGGCCGGCAACCGGTGCAGGGTCTGCGGGCCGAACACCACGTCGACATAGGGCGCGCGCTTCAGGATCGCCGCGCCTTCCTGCGAGGCCACGCAGCCGCCCACGCCGATGACCAGATCGGGATTGGCGAGCTTGAGTTCGCGCAGCCGGCCGAGGTCGGAGAAGACCTTCTCCTGCGCCTTTTCGCGCACCGAGCAGGTGTTCAGCAGGATCACGTCGGCCTCTTCCGGCCGGTCGGTCTTGATCATGCCGTCGGCGGCGTTGAGCACGTCGGCCATCTTGGCGGAGTCGTACTCGTTCATCTGACAGCCGAAGGTTTTTATGTAGACTTTTTTCTGCATTTTCTGAAACCAGGAAAGGACTCTAAAAGGACGCGATGCAGTGCGCCCCGGTCATGGCGGAATCGGCCGCGCGCATCACGGGGTGCCGCTTCACGACACGCAGTTGCGGGCCGGGCCGGCCTTGCAGTACAACCGGTTCAGCGCGACTGGCCGATGTTCTGCTGCTTGGGTGTCTGCCGCGCTTCGTCGTCGCTGAGGATCCAGACCTGCTCGATCTCCAGAACATCGTTCTCGGTGTAATTCACGGCGACGCTCTTGACCGGCAGCGATGCCGGCATCTCGATCATGTTGTCGGTATTCCAGATGCGGGCGGCGGGGGTCATGATGCGCGGACGGCCGTCGATGGTAATTGCCGGGAAAAGACCCGGGCGCATCACCCCGCGCTTTGCCGTCGGTGGAAACGGCCGGTCGAAGGCCAGCGCCGCAGGGGCGGCTGTGAGCATCGTGGCGCCGGCCGCTGTCAGCAGGGCAGTGATCAACAGGCGACGCATCGACATGGCAGGCTCCGGTTTTCGTTGCAAGAATTGCAATGGAGGCAACGACAAACAGCGCCTTGTGCAGCCTCCGCGGGAGACGAAGTCTAGCACAGCGGCCTTGCCGCGACGCGTCGTTCAGGCCACCGGATGATTGGCCAGGATGATCCAGTAGCGCGCCAGGTCGGCCGTGCCGTCGGCACCCTGCACCAGCTTGAAGGCCTTGATGGCCTCGGCCTTCTTGCCGGCCTGCAGGTAGGCCACGCCCATGTGCAGGCGGGCGTCGTCCGGGCGCTTCAGGTTGCCGCGGGCAATGCCTTCTTCCATCATGCCGATGCCCTTGTCGACCTGCCCGGTCGTCACCAGTGCATAACCCAGGTTGACCAGGGCGGTGCCGTCCCTGGATTTTGCCGCCTCGGCTTCGCTGCTTGCCATGGTCTTGACGTCGTCGGCGGCGCTCTTGTTGGCCAGGTCCTGCAGCCGCTTGTGGCGCGCCGCCTCGGCGCCGGTGCCGAGCACGCCGTTCTTGTAGCCGAGCTCGACGATCTTCTTGCCTTCGGCGGGAAAGCCCGCCTGCAGCGCCAGCTGCGACATTTCCATGAAGTCGGCAGTCGTCGTCAGCTGCCCCAGCGCCAGCTTCAGCCGGTCCACGTCCAGCGTCAGGCGGTCGGCAAAACCCGGCCGGCTCTGCAGGCGCTGCACCAGGTCGGCCCAGGTGTCCCGGGTCGGATAGGCGGTTGCCATGCGCTCCAGTAGCGCCAGGTAGGTCGGCTTGTCGTTCTGCTTCGAGGCGATGCTGAGCATGAGCTTCAACTGGGTTTCGCTCGGCGCCCGGCCGGCCTTTTCGTCGGCTGCCAGATCGGTCTGCAATTCCTTCTGCGCCCGTGCCATGTCGCCGGAAAGATAGTACGACTGCGCCAGCAGGGCGCGCGTTTCAGCATCGCCCAGGCCGTCCTTCAAGGCCCGCTGCAGCCAGACGATCGCCTTCGGATAGTCCGAGGCGCGGTAGTAGAGGCTGGCCAGCGCCTGGATCACCTTGCCCTGTTCGGCCGGCGTCATGCGCCCCGAGTTCAGGGCCGATTCGAATGCCCGCGCGGCGGTCTCGTTGTCGCCGGCGCCCATGGCTGCGGCGCCGCGGGTGCGGTCGATCATGTAGGTCTCGAAGGGCGTCTTGCCGCCCACCGCATCGGCCTCGTGCAGGCGCGCCAGCGCTTCGCGGTATTTCTGGGCGCGGATCATGTCCTGGGCTGCCTGCAGCGGCTTGGCCACTTCCGGGCGCACGCCGTCTTTTGCCTGCGCATGGGCGGCCGGCAGGAGGGCGACGGTGCCGGTGGCGGCGTTGATGCCAAGGGCGGCCACCAGCAGGGCGAGATGATGGAAGCGAAGCGACTTGGCGCGAAGCGTTGCGGTCTTGGTCGGGGACATGATGGCTTTCAGTAGAAACGCCGATCGGCAGGGAAGGCCTGCCGACGGTTTGATGGATGGTTCAAATGGCGCGTCGCCTGCGCGATGCAGCGTCCCGGCCGGAAAAAATGCAGCATGCCGGGTCGCCACGCCGCGCCGTTCTCAGTTGGCGAACTGCTCGTTGCCGATCATGCCGATCTTGGTCACGCCCATCCGCTGCGCCGACGCCATGACGGAAGCCACCGACTTGTAGGCCACCAGCTTGTTCGGCCGCAGGTGCACTTCCGGCTGGTCCGCCTGCGCGGCGACTTGCGCCAGGCGTGCCTCGAGCTGGCCGCGGTCGGGCACCACGACGTTGTCCCACAGGACGGTGCCGTCGAAATCGACGTCGATGGTGACCACCACGGGCGGGCTTTTCGGCGGCGGCGGCGTGCCGACCGGCATGTTCAGGTTGATCGCATGATTCTGGATCGGTATGGTGATGATCAGCATGATGATCAGCACCAGCATGACGTCGATTAACGGCGTCATGTTCATCTCGATCATCGGCTCGTCATCCGACTTGCCGGGGCCTATGTTCATTCCCATTGTCTTGTTCCCATGATGTGCTCCTGGTAGGTGCGGCGGGTTGAGCCGTAACTTCAGCCGCCGCGGGCCGGCGGCTCGGTGATGAAACCGACCTTGGCGATGCCGGCGCGCTGCGCCGTCAGGATCACGCGGCCGACGAATTCGTAGCGCACGTTCTGGTCGCCGCGGATGTGGACTTCCGGCTGCGGCTTTTGCACCGACACCGTCTTCAGGCGCGTCAGCAGTTCCTTCTGGTCGACCGGCTTCTCGTTCCAGAACGCCTGGCCTTCGCGGTCGATGGCGATGTTGATGTTTTCCGGCTTGGTCTTGTAGGGCTGGTTGACCTCGCTCGGCAGCTTGACCGGCACCGTGTGGGTGACCACCGGAATCGTGATCAGGAAAATGATCAGCAGCACTAGCATCACGTCGACCAGCGGCGTCGTGTTGATCGAGGCGATCACATCGTCGTCGTCGCCATCGGGCGAACCCATGGACATCGCCATGACTTACCCGACCTTCTTCATGGCGGCGTTCTGCGCCGACTGCGACGACGACATCACGCCTGAGAGCAGCACCGAATGCAGGTCGGACGAGAACGAGCGCACTTCTTCCATCGCGCCCTTGTTGCGGCGCACCAGGAAGTTGTAACCCAATACAGCCGGCACCGCGACGGCAAGGCCGATCGCGGTCATGATCAGCGCTTCGCCGACCGGGCCGGCAACCTTGTCGATCGATGCCTGGCCGGCGATGCCGATGGCGGTCAGGGCGTGATAGATGCCCCAGACGGTACCAAACAGACCGACGAACGGCGCCGTCGAGCCGACGGTGGCCAGAAACGCCAGGCCATCCTGCAGGCGGCTCTGGACTTTTTCGACGGCGCGCTGGATCGACATGGTGACCCAGGTGTTGAGATCGATCTGTTCCAGCAGGGCGCCGTCATGATGCTGGGTGGAGTTCGCGCCGGTTTCGGCGATGAAGCGGTACGGGCTGGTCGCGGCAAGGATCTCGATGCCGGCAGGAACCGAAGCCGACTTCCAGAACCTGGTGCGCGCTTCCTTTGCCTGGCCCGACAGGCGCAGGTGGTCGATCAGCTTGGTGATCAGGATGTACCAGCTGCCCATCGACATGATGACCAGGATGATCAGCGTGCCCCGCGCGACGAAGTCGCCGCCCTTCCAGAGCGCGTCGAGGCCGTAGGGATTGTCGACGGTTTCCTTCGGTGCGGCCATGGCCTCGGCCGGGCCGGCGGCGGGCGCGGCAGCAGCGGTTGCGGCAGCAGGTGCGGCAGCCGGGACCGGATCGGCGGCAATCGACGGCGCCGCAGCGAAGGTGGTTGCCGCCAGGACCAGCGTGGCGAGTGCAGCGGAAATACGATTATGAAAGGACATGCTTGCTCCAGAATTTATAGAAGGTTGTTGGTGATGAAAAATGGAAGGCTGCAGCGAAGGATGGCAAAGCGCGCGCTCAGTCTTCCAGCTTCCACACATACTGCATTTTCGTCCAGGATTGTTCCGGCTTGCCGTCAATCGAACCGGGCTTGAACTTGCACAGGCTCAGACCGGCACGGGCGGCAGCGTCCAGGCCCTTGAAGCCGCTCGACTTCTCGACCCGCGCATCGACCACGCGGCCATCGACGCCGATTAGGAAGGCCAGCGTGACGACGCCGGTTTCCTCGGCCCGCAGCGATGCGCGGGGATATTCCGGCTTGGCGCAGGCATTCGGGTCGACCACGGCGGCCACGCGCACGGGCGGCGCTGCCGGTGCGGGCGGTGCCGGGTCGACCACCTTGGCCACCGGCGCCAGTTCGGTCGTCGTCGGCCTGACCGTGGTGGTGGCCTGGATGACGTTCTGCTGCACCGGTTGCTGGATCTGCACTTCGGGCGGCGGAATGAACGGCGGCGGCGGTGCTGCCAGCTTGGGCGGCGGTGGCGGCGGCGGTTTGTCGGGCGGTGGCGGCGGCTTGATGTCTTCGATGATCTTGGTCTCCAGCGGTTGCTGGATGACCTCGACCACCTTGCGCGCAAGACCCGTGGCCAGCGCATAGATGATCATCACATGCAGGAGCGTGACGAGCGCGATGCCGACAAACTTCTTCGCCGGGTTTCGCTCGGTCTGCGAAAAATCCAAACCTACTTCCTCCATTCCAGCGCATCTGCCGCTGCTTAAGCAACTGATGCGAGGTGAACGACTTGTTTCGACAAAGCCATGATCGGCCTGCCAAATCGACACAATCCGGAAAGGTCATTCCCGCACGTGTCTCGACGGTGCAGCACTGGTGCAGCCTGCCGACGGGGCGTTCTCGCCAGCAGGTTTATATGCGGTAAAGCCGTCTTTGGATGGATCGCGACATGCCCGGCAATTCGACCGGACAGTCGCCAGGCTGCGTCGCGCGCGACTTGCCACCTTCTCGGGACGCTTCAGAAATATTTCTTTGAATATTTTTTGAAGGTTGAATGGAAACATTCAAAATATCTTGTGTCAATCAGCGAAAACCTCTTTTTCGATAAAAATTGTTAATCCGCCGAAACTAATGGCGAGTGCATCGCGCGCAT
>JANXSS010000434.1 GCA_025356535.1 Herminiimonas sp. | reverse complement strand
GTCTTGAACGGGCAGAGGCTCATGATGTTTTAATTACTGACGAGTCAGTAATATAGGCGGCATGGCAGAAAGCGTCAAGCCGCGCCGGCGCGACGGTATCGGCCTGCGGCGCGGCATGACAAAAAGCGCGCTTGCATGCGGCCCGAAGTCGGTACAATCGGCGGCCCATGCAGATGCCGCCATCCCGGTTCCTATCCGACCTGCCCGAGGCCGCGCCAGTGGCCCTGGCCGAAACGCCGCCGCCGCAATCGACGCCCGTGCACTGCCGCCCCGGTTGCGGCGCCTGCTGCATCGCGCCGTCGATCTCGTCGGCCATTCCCGGCATGCCCCACGGCAAACCGGCGGGCATGCGCTGCATCCAGCTCGATGCGGCCAACGGCTGCATGATTTTCAACGATCCGCGCCGCCCGGCCGTGTGCGCAAGTCTTGCGCCTTCTTCCGAAATGTGCGGCGACAATCGCAGGCAGGCAATGCATTATCTGCAGGAACTCGAACGCCTGACCGGCTGATGACTGCCGCGCCGGGCGTCCGGTACTTACGACCACTATTCTGAAGGCTTTCTCATGCTGCGAAAAACCCTGGCCGGCGCCGTCATGCTGTTCGTCTACACCGCCGTATTTTGGCTTGCCGGGTGCGCCAGCATGGCCGGCCCGCGCGAGGTCGAGATACCGCTTGCCAGGTTGCAGGAAGCCCTGGCGCGCAAGTTCCCGATCAGCCAGCGTTACCTCGGCCTGGTCGACATCGCCGCCACCAATCCGCGCGTGCAGGTCCAGGTGGAGTCCAACCGGCTGGTTGCAACCGTCGATGCGGCTATCACGCCGGTGTTCAAGCCGCGCCAACTCTCGGGCAGCTTCACGATCTCCGGCATTCCGGCAATCGATGCCCAGCGGCACATGGTGGTGCTGCACGAGCCGCGCACCGAGAAACTGACGCTCGACGGTGTCGATCCGCTATTGACCAGTCAGCTGGCAAAGGTCAGCGACCTGCTGGCGCAACGCCTGCTGAGCGATGTCGCGCTGCATACTTTCGATCCGGCGCAGTTCCGCCATGCCGGCGTGCAGTATTATCCGACCCGGATCAGGGCAACGCCGCAAGGCCTCGTGGTAACCTTCGAGCCGGTAAAATAGCGCGCCATTTACACCGGCCTGCTGCTGCCACCGCTGCGACGCCGGCAACATCGCCGGCGTCGTCTACCGCATCCACCGGCGTTGCCGGCGCCATGGCGTCGCCACCTCATCGAACCTTTCTGGAAGCTGCATGGACCCGATCCTGTTATTCAAAGCCCTGATCATGGGCATCGTCGAAGGCTTGACCGAATTCCTGCCGATTTCTTCGACCGGCCACCTGATCCTGGCCGGCAGCCTGCTCGACTTTACCGGCGAGAAGGTCAAGGTCTTCGAGATCGTCATCCAGGCCGGCGCCATCTTTGCCGTCTGCTGGGAATACCGCGCGCGCATCGCATCTGTCGTCGCCGGCCTGGGCAGCCAGCGCCGCTCGCAGAAATTCGTCATCAACCTGATCATCGCATTCCTGCCGGCGGCGTTTCTCGGCCTGCTGTTTGCCGCGAAAATCAAGGAAAAGCTGTTCGCACCGGTGCCGGTGGCGCTGGCCTTCATCCTCGGCGGGATCATCATCCTGTGGGTCGAGCGCCGCCATCGCAACGGCGGCAGCGCCCACGATGCACGGGCCGATCGCCTGGCGCGCATCCAGAATGTCGACGACATGAGTGCGCTGGACGCACTGAAGATCGGCTGCGCGCAGGCATTCGCCCTGATTCCCGGCACCAGCCGTTCGGGTGCCACCATCATCGGCGGCATGCTGTTCGGGCTCTCGCGCAAGGCCGCCACCGAGTTCTCGTTTTTCCTGGCGATTCCGACGCTCCTGGCGGCAACCGTCTATTCGCTCTACAAGGCACGCGCGCTGCTATCCGCAGCCGACCTGCCGCTGTTCGGCGTGGGTACGCTGGCGGCATTCATCTCGGCGTTCTTCTGCGTGCGCTGGCTGTTGCGGTACATCAGCAGCCACGATTTCACGGCTTTTGCGTGGTACCGGATTGCTTTCGGGCTGGTTATACTGGCCACTGGCTTCAGCGGCCTGGTCGTGTGGGCCGACTGACCGGATGCGCCGTTGGCCGTCACCGGCGATGTCATCGTAACGCCGTAGTCACTATCGCAACCGCAACCGCAACCGCAACCGCAACCGCAACCGCAACCGCAACCGCAACCGCAGGGCGGCACGCCGCAGCCCCGCAACCTAACCATCGGCCACTTGCAGCGGCCGGTACCGAGCGCCCATCATGAGTTCCACAGCAGTTCGCCGTCCGACCGACGCCAGCTCCGGCAATCCGGCCACCAGTCCGTCCGAGGCCGGCAGGCCGACCGACCCGGACGGCGCCACCATGGGCCATGCGCTGCAGGTGCTGCAGGACGTGTTCGGCTATCCGGCCTTCCGCGGCCAGCAGGCCGAAATCATCGAGGTCATCGCGCAAGGCGGCGACGCCCTGGTGCTCATGCCCACTGGCGGGGGCAAGTCGTTGTGCTACCAGATTCCCTCGCTGGTGCGCGATGGCGTCGGCGTGGTGGTCTCGCCGCTGATCGCGCTGATGCAGGACCAGGTCGATGCGCTGGCAGAAGTCGGCGTGCGCGCGGCCTTCCTGAATTCCACCCAGACCTGGCAGGAAGCCGCCGCCATCGAGCGCCAGGTGAAGAACGGCGAACTCGACCTGATCTACGTCGCGCCCGAGCGCCTGATGACGCAGCGTTGCCTGGACCTGCTCGCCGCCTCGAAAATTGCCCTGTTTGCCATCGACGAGGCGCATTGCGTCTCGCAGTGGGGCCACGACTTCCGGCCGGAATACATCAAGCTGTCGGTGCTGCATGAACGCTTTCCCGACGTGCCGCGCATTGCCCTGACGGCGACTGCCGACGCCCAGACCCGCGCCGAGATCGCGCACCGGCTGCAGCTCGACCATGCCCGCCATTTCGTCTCGTCCTTCGACCGCCCCAACATCCGCTACCAGATCGTCGAAAAAGCCAACGGACGCAAGCAGCTGCTCGACTTCATCGAGAGCGAGCATGCAGGCGACGCCGGCATCGTCTATTGCCTGTCGCGCAAGAAGGTCGAAGAGACCGCCGAATTCCTGAACCAGAACGGCATCACCGCGCTGCCCTATCACGCCGGCATGGAGCTGGCGCAGCGCACCCGCAACCAGGCCCGTTTCCTGCGCGAAGAGAGCATCGTCATGACGGCGACGATTGCCTTCGGCATGGGCATCGACAAGCCGGACGTGCGCTTCGTCGCCCACCTCGACCTGCCCAAAAGCATTGAAGGTTATTACCAGGAAACCGGCCGGGCAGGGCGCGACGGCGCGCCGGCAAACGCCTGGATGGCATACGGCCTGCAGGACGTGGTGCAGCAGCGGCGCATGATCGAC
Organism: Herminiimonas sp.; assembly: GCA_025356535.1. Classification (GTDB taxonomy): domain Bacteria; phylum Pseudomonadota; class Gammaproteobacteria; order Burkholderiales; family Burkholderiaceae_D; genus JANXSS01. The sequence goes on along the minus strand of JANXSS010000434.1, from coordinate 605 downwards.
GAGTCCGACGCCGATGAAACCTTCAAGCGGGTGCTGGGTGTAAAACTCGACGCCATGCTGGGCCTGTGCGAAACCCTGACCTGCCGGCGCGTGCGCCTGCTCAACTACTTCGGCCAGCAGGCCGATGCCTGCGGCAACTGCGATACCTGCCTGAGCCCGCCGGTGTCGTTCGATGCGACCGTGCCGGTGCAGATGCTGCTGTCGACCATCTACCGGGTCGACCAGCGTTTCGGCGCGATGCATGTGCTCGATGTCCTGCGCGGCATCGATTCCGACAAGGCGAAACAGTGGGGCCATGACCGCCTGTCGACCTTCGGCATCGGCGCCGAACGCAGCGAAGCGGAGTGGCGGGCGATCCTGCGCCAGGCCATCGCGCTCGGCCTGGTCAGCGTCGATTACGATGCCTACAGCGCCCTGAAACTGACCGACGCGGCCAAGCCGGTGCTGCGCGGCGCGCAACCGGTGCAGTTGCGCCAGTACCAGAAGCCGGTCAAGGCCAGCAAGCGTGGCGGCAGCGGCGGCAAGCCGAAGGGCTATGTCGAATCGGATCTGTCGGCGCTGGAACAGACGATCTTCGACAAGCTGCGCTGGTGGCGGGTCGAGAC
>JANXSS010000385.1 GCA_025356535.1 Herminiimonas sp. | reverse complement strand
TACCTGCCGTTCTGGCTGGCGAATTTCATCGAGCAGCGCTTCGTCATCCTGCTGCCGTCGATCGCAGTATTTTTCGCCATGCTGCAGCTGGTGCCGCGGGTCTACGCCTACCGCATGCGCAGCCGCCTGGCGCGCTGGTATCATGAAATCAAGCTGCTGGAAGACGAAATGGCCGGCACCGGCCCGGCCGATCCGCAGCAGCGCATCGCCTGGCTGCAGGAACTCGATGCCATCAACGACAGCGTCGCCGATCTGGCGATTCCCGAATCCTTCATCCGCGACGTGTATGCCCTGAAGCATGCGATCCGCATGGTGCACGACCGTATAGCGGCCGGCCTGCCGATTGCGCCGGCGCCGGGAGCAGCGCAGGAACGCTCGCGTATAATCTAGGGTTTGACTGCGGAAAAAGACATCATGGAAGCCGAACGCATCAATTCGCTGGCAGCGCTGCTGACCGACCTGACCAACCGAGAAGTAGAACTGCGGAGGTATCTTTGACTTCGATACCAAGTCAGAGAAACTCGAACAGGTAAACGCCGAACTCGAAGACCCGACCGTCTGGAACGACCAGAAGCGGGCGCAGGACCTCGGCAAGGAAAAGAAATCGCTCGAAGCGATCGTCATGACGCTGACGAAGATCGACGCCGAACTGCGCGACACCGCCGACCTGTTCGCCATGGCGCGCGACGAGCAGGATGAAGACACCATGGCAGCCGTCGAAGCCGATGCCGACGGCCTGCGCAAGCTCGTCGAGGGCATGGAATTTCGCCGCATGTTCGGCAATCCGATGGACCCCAACAACTGCTTCATCGACATCCAGGCCGGCGCCGGCGGCACCGAGGCCCAGGACTGGGCGTCGATGCTGCTGCGCCAGTACCTGCGCTATTGCGAACGCAAGGGCTTCAAGACCGAGATTCTGGAGCAGTCCGACGGCGAGGTGGCCGGCATCAAGACGGCCACCATCAAGGTCGAAGGCGATTATGCCTACGGTTTTCTGCGCACGGAGACCGGCGTGCACCGGCTCGTGCGCAAGTCGCCCTTCGATTCCGCCAATGGCAGGCACACTTCGTTTTCCAGCCTGTTCGTCTATCCCGAAGTCGACGACTCGCTGGAGATCGACATCAATCCCTCGGATGTGCGGGTCGATACCTACCGGGCATCGGGTGCCGGCGGCCAGCACATCAACAAGACCGATTCGGCGGTGCGCCTGACGCATGCGCCGTCCGGCATCGTGGTCCAGTGCCAGAACGACCGCAGCCAGCACAGGAACCGTGCCGAAGCCTGGGCCATGCTCAAGTCGCGCCTGTATGAACATGAAATGCGCAAGCGCATGAGCGAGCAGCAGAAGCTGGAAGACTCCAAGACCGACATCGGCTGGGGCCACCAGATCCGCTCCTACGTGCTCGACCAGTCGCGCATCAAGGACCTGCGCACCAACTTCGAGATGGGCAACACCAAGGCCGTGCTCGACGGCGACCTCGACGACTTCATCGCCGCCTCCCTGAAACAGGGCGTCTGAACCCGGCCCGGGCGGCGGTGCCTGCACCGTCCGGGCAGGCACCGCCGCCCTGTCGCCCCGGCTGCACACCTCCCTTAGCGAACACGAATTTCATTCCAGACCATGACAAACGATAACAACGAAGCAGCCGCGCCAGTCCCAGCCGAGGACGAACATTCGATCATCGCCGAACGGCGCGCAAAGCTGACCGCACTGCGCAGCCAGGGCGTGGCCTTTCCGAACGACTTCAGGCCGCAGCACAAGGCTGCGGCGCTCCATGCGCAGTACGGCGAGATGGACCAGGCAGCGCTGGAAACTGCTGGCGTGGCCGTCAGCGTCGCCGGGCGCATGATGTTAAAGCGCGTCATGGGCAAGGCGTCGTTTGCCACCATCCAGGATGCCTCGGGCCTGCGCGCCGATGGCCGCATCCAGCTCTATCTCAGCAACGAGCTTACCGGCGAGGCGGCGCACGCCGCCTTCAAGCATTACGACCTGGGCGACATCCTCGGCGCCGAAGGCGTGCTGTTCAAGACCAAGACCGGCGAGCTGTCGATGAAGGTCAGCCGGCTGCGCCTGCTGACGAAATCGCTGCGGCCGCTGCCCGACAAGTTCCATGGCCTGGCCGACCAGGAAATGAAATACCGGCAGCGCTACGTCGACCTGATCATGAGCGAGGAAACCCGGCGCACCTTCAAGGCGCGCACGGCCGCCATGAATTCGATCCGGCGCTTCATGAACGACAACGAGTTCATGGAAGTCGAGACGCCGATGCTGCATGCGATTCCCGGCGGTGCCGCAGCCAAGCCGTTCATCACGCATCACAATGCGCTCGACATGCAGATGTACCTGCGCATCGCACCCGAGCTGTACCTGAAGCGCCTGGTCGTTGGCGGCTTCGACCGGGTCTTCGAGGTCAACCGGAATTTCCGCAACGAAGGCGTGTCACCGCGCCACAATCCGGAATTCACGATGATGGAGTTCTATGCCGCCTACGTCGATTACCAGTGGCTGATGGATTTCACCGAAGCCGTGATCCGGCAGGCGGCCGTCGATGCGCACGGCACCGCGAGCCTGACCTACCAGGGCCGCGAACTCGACCTGGGCAAACCGTTCCAGCGCCTGACGATCGTCGGCGCGATCAACAAGTACGCGCCGAGGTACACGCACGCGCAACTGCATGATGTCGAATTCCTGAAGACCGAATTGAAGACCTTCGGCGTCAAGCCGTTTGCCACCGCCGGCCTGGGCGCGCTGCAACTGGCGCTGTTCGAGGAAACCGCCGAAGCGCAGCTCTGGGAGCCGACTTACATCGTCGACTATCCGGTGGAAGTCTCGCCCCTGGCGCGCGCCTCGGATACGGTGCCGGGCATTACCGAACGCTTCGAACTGTTCATCAGCGGCCGTGAAATCGCCAATGGTTTTTCCGAATTGAACGACGCCGAGGACCAGGCGGCGCGCTTCCAGGCACAGGTCGCGGCCAAGGATGCGGGCGACGAAGAAGCCATGTTCTACGACGCCGATTACATCCGCGCCCTCGAATACGGCATGCCGCCCGCCGGTGGCTGCGGCATCGGCATCGACCGGCTGATCATGCTGATCACCGATTCGCCGAATATCCGGGACGTCATCCTGTTTCCGCACCTGCGCCGGGAAGACTAGCGAGGCAACCGGCGTTGTTGCACTTTTCCAGGAATTACAATCATTTACACCTGACACATTGTTCACATAGCCATCGATGCGACTTGGAACGATACTCTTTCCATGGCACATCAATTGTGCTTATAACAGGAGGTAACATGAGCAAAAATAAAACAACGATTCTGCGTCGCCAGATGGGCCGCATCCATCCGCTGGTTGCCACGGCGGCGGTTGCCGTCACGCTGGTGAGCCTGGTCGGCGTGGCCGCCATTACCGGCGTGCTGCCCAATTCGCACGGCACTGCCGCGCCGGTCGTGGCGACGACGACCCAGGCGCCGCTCATGTCAGCTGCGCCAGCCGATGGGCGCATGCCGCAGAACGCACCGGTTGCGACGAATTCAACGGCGCCAGCCTACGTCACGGGACCGGCATCGAATCAGTACGACGAACCGGCAGCGCCGCCGGCGATCAAGCATGCAGCGCCGCACAAGCCGGTCACCCATGTGCCGACGCAGAAACCCAACTACGCACCGCAGCAAGCGCAACGCGATGATCGCGATTATCAGGTTGCGCAGGCGCCTGCGGTCTGCAACAACTGCGGCCGCGTCGAATCGATCGTGGCGCAGCGTGAGCCGGTCGCGCAAGGCAGCGGCCTCGGCGTTGCGGCAGGCGCAGTCCTGGGCGGCATTCTCGGCAATCAGGTCGGCAACGGCAATGGCCGCACCCTGGCTACCGTAGCCGGCGCAGTCGCAGGCGGCTACGGCGGCAATGAAGTCGAGAAGCGCACCCGCACGACCACGACTTACCGCGTGCGCGTGCGGATGGAAGATGGCGAGATCCGCACCTTCCCGCAAAGCGGCCAGGATGGCTGGCAAGTCGGCGACCGGGTACGCGTGGTCAATGGCGCGCTGACCTCGCGCGGCTGACACCGCGCAATCGCACCGGGTCGGAATAACAAAGACGCCTTGAAAGACTATGTAAATAATCTTTCAAGGCGTCTTCAGGAACTGGCCCGGTGCGATGCGTTTTTAAAAACCGGGCCTGTCCGAGCGCCCGTGTGCACGTCGCGGTCTGTCAGGGCGCAGGTTGGGATACGCCTACCTGGTTGCCCAGCACGCTGGCGCTTAAGCCAATGTAGCCGCCGGTGACCGGTCCGTTGAACTTGAACAGTCGCTTCGTCGGCACAGTGGTGTCGAACACATTCGATGCCAGCGAATTCATTCCACTCGTTGCAAACGTGCACGACGACTCCTTGCCAACGGCATTTTGTTCGGCATTGAGCACAGGCGTACTGCCGTTGAGTAGGACAAAAAGGCAATTGTCCATTTTCGATTCATACGTCGCTGACTGGGTGTAGTCGAATTTCACCAGGCCGTCGAGTAGCGTATTGACAGGCAGGCCGAGCAGCGACGTTGGCGTCACTTTGGTCAGCGTCACGAACAGGTCTTTTTCATTGGCAATGGCAAATGTTCTCGACAACGGCACGGCGTTGATCTGGAATGGAAACGCCTGGAGCGGGCCGCTGCTGCTGACCAATGTCCAGACATAAATTTTTCCTGGCGCGACCCTGGTTTCATCGTAGCACGCCGTGCCACTGCCTGGCAGGGTTCCGGTCGTCACGGCTTTCAGGTCCTGGCAACTCTGGATTGCTTCCGCACTGCCGTAAAAGGCACTGCCCGTGTAGGTGCTGTTGCTGGCCACAAAATCCGCTACGCGCATTACCGTGTTGCCGGTGGTCGGGCCAATCAGCCGGATTTTTCTTCCCACGAATTCACCTGCATTGAAGTCACCTAGTGTCGTCAGCCCGGGACCACGGACGTCGACCACCGTCGTCGATGCATAGCCTTCAGTGGTGATTTTGTCTGCGTCGATATGGAGCGCAAGTTCGCGCCCGAATGTCTTGACGCCGTTGCCATCGGTGCTGCGACGCACGCGGGCATTCATGTGAATGTCAGTATGTCCGGTACCGGCCAGCTTCCAGCCGCCGGCGCAACCGGCAGTGTCGGCCGTCTTCACCATTTTCAGGTTGAGCACGCCGGTCTGGCCCTTGATGTTGATCCGCACCCAGGCACTGCTTGGCACACCGCCGGTCAGCGTTACCCCGGTTGCGCCTGCTGCCGTGCGCGCATTGACGAAGTCGGCAACACGGGTGGTCGACGTCGAACTTGACGAGGTCAGGGTGGCAAGTTCTGTCGTGGTCAGCGGCCGCATGTCGACCGGCGACAGGCCCGCAATGACGAAGCCCAGTCCGGCATGGGCCATGTCATCGGTGGAAGTCAGTGTATCGATGAATGCTGCCTTGTCGAACGTGGCGCCGAAGCTGAATGAATTGTCGATGAAAGGCGTGACCGCCGCTGCCGATGGCGCAACGAAGCCGGACTCCGGATACAGGGCGCCCAGCGCAGCCACGCACGCCTTAATTTCCGGCAAGACGGTTGCCGTGGCCGAGGCCACCGCAAGCTGCGTCGAGGAAGGCGGTGTCGCAGCCGGGATCGTCGATGTGCCGCCCGCAGCCGGCGGCAAGGTGACGCTGCCCAGGGCGGTGCTGGTAGCCACCAGCGTGACGGTGGCCATGGCGCCCTGCGCTTCGGCCGGCGTGACCAGGATCTGGTCGAGGATTGCATCCATGCCGGTGCCGTTGGCACTGAAAGCGCCGGTCAGCGGATTGGTGCCGGCAGTATTGATGGGGGAAATCATCGCGACCACCGCTGCGACAGCCGCGTCGAGCTTGGCGGGCCTGGCGGCTTCGGTGAGCGCCGCCGTACAGGCCGCCGGCACGACGCTGGCAACCGGCGCGCACAGCGATGCGAGTGCACTGCCGCCTGGCTGCCCGGACGCCGTCGAGACGATCAGGTCGGTCAGCGGCGTGATGTTGACGGTCTGTCCGGCGGCAGTTGCGATGGAATTCAAGGTCACCAGGTTGCCGCCGGCCGTGCCGGTGATGCTCAGGATGAACGGTGCGGTCATGCCTGCAACGTCGACGGTGAAGGCGCCCAGTGCGGCGGTCGTGGCCGGCGGCGAAATCCTGCCGTTGACATCGATCGCAAAGACGGTGCCCCTGATCGGCGCGCCGATGGCGGCGGTGCCCGACAGGGTCGTCGGCGGCGTGACCGTCACCGGCGGCGGCGTCACCACGAGCGGCGGCGTGACGACCGCCGGTGTCGTGCTGCTGCTTCCGCCGCAACCCGCAAGCGAAAACACCGCCGCGCCCGCCACCAACACCCATGCTGTCTGACGTTTCATCGTTAGTCCCCGTAAGCCCCGCAATAAAAGGCCTGCGACCGTGCGGTGCAGGATGTCATCGACAATAAGCTTTATTTCTAGGAAGAACCATCACCCGAATGGATGAATGGCAGGGCTTTCCCGCAGGATGCGGTCAGGCCACGGCGGTCGGCGCCTTGTGTGTCAGAAAATAGGCCGGGCTTGCCAGCACCAGGGAAATCAGGTCGGCCTGGCGCTTGGTGCCGGTCCTGAGGAAAACGCTTTTGAGCTGGGTCTTGATGGTATTGATCGAGGTGCCGCGTTCGAGCGCCACTTCCTCCAGGGTCCTGCCGCTGCAAAGAGCGATCGTCAGGCTTGCCTCCGCTTCCGACAAGCCGAACAGGCCGCGTATCAGGTTGGCGGTCATCGTTGGCCGCATGGCGGGATCGAAGGCGAACAGCAGCGCCGCGCCCTGGGCGGTGGTGCGCCCGCTCAGGGGCAGCGGCGCGACCATCAGCATCAGCGGCATCTGTCCTGCGCGGGGCAGCAGCACGACGCCGTAGGCATTCCCGTGGCCGGCGGGCCGGGTGCCGACGGCACTGCCGATCTCGTTGTCGATCCTGAAGGTCACGCCTCGGTCCCGCGTCTGCAGG